>CAMTOW010000030.1 GCA_947074245.1 uncultured Bacteroidales bacterium
TGAAACGTCTGATCGAAGAGGGACGAATCTTGCTTAGCGCCAAATCGATCTATCCGGAAATTTATGAAGGTAACAATTATTTCATGTTGACACCGATCGTAGGTCCTGATGAATGCGTCGAAGTGGAAGGTCAGAACATTCAGGTTTGTGCCGACCCGATCGAAGTGATTATCCATGCATCTAAACAGTCGCCGATTCTGAAATTCGGTAATTCATCGATTCGTTACCCGGAAAGCTACGAAGGCAATCCGGCCTTACGCACAAGTCTTCAGGCGATGCAGGGGATCATCCATGTCCCGGTTCGCCGCGCAAGTGATGTGACTCTGAACAAAGAGATCGGAATCGTACGATTACTGTCTACCACCGATCCGCGAGCCGAACATTGGTACGATCGTGAACTAAAATGTGATCTGGCACTTTTGGATGCTGCCGGAAACGAAATAACCGGAAACGAAGGTATTATTACGCAAATGCGTATGGATCCAACCCAGTTGGGTATTGTATTCCGCGAAGGGTTTGAATATGTGTTGAATATCGATATCAATAGATCCGCAATGACCGGATGTTCCGGAAATGCGATCTTACCGATCATTGTTATTCCGGAATATATGACCTGGACGCCGCAGAAAGGCAGTTTCGACTGGAACGACGATGCCAACTGGTCTCGCTCTATCGCGTCGGATGCTGATCTGACCAATTATGTTGATGATCCGAACGCAGACGGATATGTGCCTCTTGATTTTACCAAAGTAACGATTCGTGAAGCGAGTACTTATCCTTGGTTGCGTAAACCGGAGTGGAAAAGCGACGGAAGTTATGAGATCGACACCAATTCGGGAATCGAGTACGATATCAATTTTGAAATTCACCTCTGCCAGCATATATTCTTCCGTTCGGCGACCGAACTGATCGGTCAGGATCTGCTTCGCTATCAGAAGGCGTGGTTGGATTTTACGCTCGAAAAGGACCGTTGGTATATGCTATCGTCTCCATTGCGAGAAGTCTTTGCCGGAGATATGCATCTTCCGAAAGACGGAATCGACCGAAACGAACCGTTCAAACCGATCACGGGTGTTACCAATCGTACCTCGCCGACCGTATATCAGCGCAGCTGGGACAAGAGCGGTATCGATTACAACTGGGCCGGATCACGGGATATGTTTATCAGTTCAGACTGGAGTTTGTCGTTCAATGACATGAATGAAGTTTACCGTCCGGGACATGGCTACGGTTTATGGATCGATCATATTTCGCAGGGACGTATCCGCCTTCCAAAAGAAGATACCGAATACTATTATTACACCGATTATGGTGTACCGACCAATATCAAAACGGAAATCAATCGCGAGGAAAGCAACATCGGACGATTCGTATTCCCGGAAAACCCACAGGGTATGACGGTAAATCTTGTCAATAAGACGGATGGTCATAACATCTTCCTGGTTGGTAATCCGTTCATCTGTCACTTGGATATGATTGAGTTCTTCCGGGGCAATCCGGATTTGCTGCCGAGATATTGGGTCGAAGCGGAACAATCATACGGAACCATCATCGCAGATGTGGCCGATGGCAATATCATTGAAAATGTAATCGAGAATCCGCTGACCGGATATCTGGCTCCGATGCAGTCGTTCTTTGTTCAAACCCGCTCAACCAATATGAATCACATCAGCGTGAAGTTCGAGTACGATATGATGGGATTCGCTCAAACCCGCATCCGAGCACCGCAAAACGAAACGACTTCTCAACCTGCGTTGTATCTGCGTGCAGAACGAAACGGAGAGATGAGTTCCGCTCTGATTCTGCATGAATCAAGCGCTGCGGACGGATATTCCGATTCGGAAGATATGAATATCCTGATCGATTCCAATCGCTCTACGGTTCCGACCATCTATTCGGTTGCCGACAATCAGGCGTTGATGATCAATACCGTTCCGGGAGGTTCTCTGATTCCGCTTGGTATCGTCAGCAACAGCGATGCTCCGGTTGAAGTGACTTTCGATGGATTAAGTTCGTTTGAAACTCCTGTATATCTATATGATGCGATTGAAGAAAGTATGACTCTGCTTGAAGAGGGTAACTCTACATTCTCGATGGCGGGTATCTCTCACGATCGCTACTTTATCAAAACGGAAGCAGTGATGAGCGGAATCGAAGATGCGAACGATGGTTCAATCCGGGTGTATTCTCCAATCAAAGGAAAACTGTTTGTAGGAACAACAGCTTCAGATCGGTTGAGACGGATCGAAATCTTTACCGTAAACGGAATCACCCTTCAAGGACGTAATTCGGCGAACTCATTGGAACAATTCGAACTTCCGTCCGGAAATTACATGGTTCGTGTCGAATCTGATCAGAATTCCGAAACATTCAAAGTAGTTATCAAATAAGACAGGAGAAATTGATATGAAAACAGTAAAATATATTATTGTGCTGATCGTGATGAGTTTAAGTTTCTCCCTTTCAGCTTCAGACGATATATGGGGCAATCAACCTCGCAGAGCCGAATCCGGCTTTTTCACACCGAGCCCGACTTCGCCATTTGGCGATTCGATGTCACAACCGGGGCAAATGCAACGAGCAGCACCCGGAGGTGGAGGTGGCGGTATCGGGGTGTTACCCGTACGAGACGTCTTTACATTCTTATTTTTTGCGATAGCTTGTTATGGCGCATTCGTGTATCGTAGTCATCGAAATCGAAATGTTCGTCATGAAAAGAGATAAAGATTATGTACAATTCTCCTCGGAGGAGGGCTAAGTTTTGTATTTATTAGGAGAGGGTGTGCCGCAATCGCGGCGCACCTTTTCCTTTTTATCATTTCGTAAATCGGTTTCTCTTTGTGGAGAATTATCTTATTCACAATCTCTTGCAAAAAAACGGCGCGACATCAATTTTCATTCGATGATTTGCAATTCATTCTCGCATAACGATATCAAATAGATAATAATAATTAAATTTATAGTACATAATGCAAAATAAATGATAGGGCATAAATGACTTGATATCAAAAAGAGAAGAGTCCGATGGATTCGGACACCACACCATATAAATTAATCGAACAATGAAAAAATCACTACTTTATTTGGGTTTTTCTGCATCACTCGCCTTTTCAGTCTGTGAAAGCGGGTATGCACAGGTTGGCGTCAAAGGGATTCCTCCGGGAATCGAGACGAATTTCTCGGTCGATGAGTTACGAATCATCGACATTCCGGTAGAAAAAAGTCTGGCGGTATTGAAACAACAGGCTGCGCTCGCAAAAGAAAATGACGGGAAACCGCCTAAGATAGCCGAAGCGATTCATACCGAACTGGATTTGGCGGCAAATGGTGAATGGTCCGTATCGCCCGATGGCAAACACATTTGCCGGATGAGAGTCCGTTCGGAAGGCGCTTTGGGTTTAATCATGGGATATTCTCGGTTCGATTTGCCGGAAGGTACCATGCTTTATGTCTATAATGGAGATAAAAAACAGGTTCTGGGCGCATATACGTCGCAGACCAATCCTCGAAAAGGATCTTTTGCTACGGAGGTTCTCGCGGGAGATGAGGCTATCTTCGAATACATCACTCCGGACCGCGCTTTGTATCCGAAAGTTACGATCAATCGGATCGGATATTGCTTTGATAATCTCACCGTCGCTTATATCAAAGATGATGGCGAACCGGATGTTTCGACCGAAATCGGCGAATCCGGCTATTGCATGGTGAATATCAACTGTAGTGAAGGGGATGACTGGCAGGTACAGAAAAAAGGTGTTGCCAAAATGCTGATGTATATCACCGGCAATGGCTACGATGCCGGATGGTATCTGTGTACGGGATCTCTGATTAACAATACCAGTCAGGATTTTACGCCTTATTTCTTATCCGCTTACCATTGTTATGAAGGAGCCAATGATGCGAATGACTTGCCGCAATGGATCTTTTATTTTGACTATGAATCGCCCGGATGTACAAACTCTACACCGGTCAATACCCGAACGCTTGTCGGGTGCGAACTACGGTCACATATCCCGATTTACAATGGTTCGGACGGACTCTTGATCGAGCTCACGGAAGAGTTACCCGTTGAATGGAACCTGTATTTCAACGGTTGGGATCGTCGCGCTACCGTCTTGTCGGGCAATGGCGTGGGCATTCACCATCCATCGGGCGATGTCAAGAAAATATCGTCTTTCTCCAATTACTCCATATCCACCTGGCCCGGTGTCGATACCGGGGCTTATCAGGCACATTGGTTGATTTATTTCATCCGCACCACAAATGGATTCGGACAGACGGAAGGCGGTTCTTCCGGATCGCCGATATTTGCAAGCAACAAATTAATCATCGGTACGCTTACCGGAGGTAATTCTTCATGTTATTATACATCCGGAAGCAACTATTACGGGCGTTTATGGTATCACTGGGATCAATACGGCAGCACGCCGACTACGCAGATGAAGACTTGGCTTGATCCGCTCAACACGGGTGTTGAAACCTTGGAGGGAATCTACTACGATCCAAGTCTGCTTGAGGTGCCAACCGTTTCGTATGATCTGGTCGATCCCGTATTTTCCGTATCGGCACCCGGCATCAGAAGTGAGGGGAAACGTGTCGATCTGACTTCTGCATTTCTTACGGAGGATATTCATGTTGCCACGACGGCACCGTTCCATATTTCGGCTGATTCGATCGAATGGGTTGAATCGTTAACACTCGCGGTTGATTGCGATCGTTTCTGGATCGCGTATGAACCGGAAGAGAGTGGAGTTCAGGAAGGTTTGGTAGAGATTACGACGGAGGGAATGGCCAATCCGGTTCGGATCTCGCTGGAAGGAAAATGTTGTCTGCCGGTTTCAATTCTAAATCCGGAAATGGAAGATGGAGTCTACAATCAAGCTTACTCCTATCGATTCGAAGTGGCAGAGCCCGGCGATTCGTATGTATTCGATCTGCAATCCGGTGCTTTGCCGGATGGGTTGACTCTTGATTCGGAAGGGCTCGTGGCAGGAGTTCCGCGTGAAAGCGGTTCGTTCAGTTTCGGATATAAGGTTACCGAACCATCAGGTTGTTATACCGATTTCGAGGCAGCTTTGGATATCTCCTGCGAAGTGATCCGGGATTTCCCATATCTTGAAACGTTTGAAAACAGAACTCAGATTCCGTCTTGTTGGGATCAAGACGTAACGCGTGGATCCGTATACTGGGCTATTCAAAATCACGAAGAGGAAACTTCGACCAGTCCGTCCGAAGCATACAGCGGAATCAACAATGCCGTATTCCGTTCGAGTGACGCGGTTACCGGGCATACGACTTTACTGATCACTCCGAAAATGGATCTTACCATGCTGGAAGCGCCGACCTTATCGTTCTGGCATGCTCAGACAGCAGGATCCGGCAATTCCGATCAACTTTGGGTTTATTATAAGAATACCGCTTCGGCATCCTGGACTCTCTTGAAGGCATATTATGATCAGATCGAATCCTGGAAGGAAGAAACGATTTCTCTTCCGGAAAAATCAGATGAATATTTCGTAGCCTTCAAGGCACGCAGCAACGGCGGCCGTGGTGTGACGCTTGACGATGTTCATATCTATTCCGATACCGGCACAGACGGTTTGCGTTCTTCTCATTTCGAGGATATGGATATTCAATACAATTCGTTTGTAGAAACCGAACTGCACCTTCGTTGGAGTGGGGAAGCGGACGGAATCCGTATTTTGAATGTCAAAGGGGAAACCGTCTATCAGAACGACGGATTATCTTCCAATCAGAAATTGACGATTCCTTCGGCGAATTGGGAGCCCGGCGTATATCTCGTAAAACTTCGTTGGCAACAGGCTCATCATAGCTTCAAAGTGATTAAGAAATAATCGTTCACGATATTGATAGGTATAGAAACCGACAGTTCAATCCGAACTGTCGGTTTTTTTGTGGAATGGATGAAGTCACATTCCGTTCTTCTCGAAAGAAGGAACCGAAGTTCGGTAATTTCAATACAGATCCATCTCTATTTCCATTGAAGGAGTTCTACAAACAAAACAGGCTTAACCGTTTATCAAACGATCAAGCCTGTCATTTATAAAAAAGATTAGATTAGAGTCAATTCATTACAGCCGCCTGAGCCGCCGCCACACGGGCGATCGGTACTCTAAACGGAGAACAACTCACGTAGTTCATTCCCAATGTGTTGCAGAACTCTACGGAAGACGGTTCCCCGCCATGTTCCCCACAGATACCTATTTTCAGACCCGGTTTGGTTTGGCGTCCTTTTTCCACTCCGAAGCGAACCAAGCTACCAACCCCTTCCTGATCAAGCGAAGCGAACGGATCGGTTTTTAAGATCCCTTTTTCCTGATAGATTTTCAGGAACTTGCCGGCATCGTCGCGCGAATATCCGAATGTCATTTGTGTTAGGTCATTGGTTCCGAACGAGAAGAAGTCGGCCACTTCGGCGATCTTATCCGCCGTAAGAGCAGCGCGAGGCACTTCGATCATCGTTCCTACCTTGTAGTCCACACGTTCTCCTTTTTCGGCAAACACTTTCTCCGCCGTTTCATGAATAATGGATGCTTGCATCTTCAACTCTTCGATCACGCCTACGAGCGGAACCATGATTTCAGGAATCACCGTAACTCCTTTCGCTTTAGCGTCTAATGCCGCTTCGATGATGGCGCGAGCCTGCATTTCGGTAATTTCCGGATACGTACATCCCAAACGGCAACCGCGATGTCCGAGCATCGGATTGAACTCTTCCAACGAATCACAAGCCTGTTTCACTTCTTCCACCGAGATATTCATCTCATTGGCCAGCTCTTTTTGAGTTGCCAACTGATGCGGTACGAATTCATGCAAAGGCGGATCCAGCAGGCGGATCGTTACGCCAAATCCGTCCATCGCTTCGAAGATGCCCTGGAAATCGCTTCGCTGCATCGGCAGGAGTTTGTTGAGCGCTTCCCGACGGCCGCGTTCCGTTTTGGAAAGAATCATTTCGCGCATGGCTTTGATACGTTCCCCTTCGAAGAACATATGTTCCGTACGGCAAAGTCCGATACCTTTCGCTCCGAATTTACGCGCAACGCTCGCATCGTGAGGCGTGTCGGCATTGGTACGCACATCCATGCGTGTATATTTTTCGCAGAAGTCCATCAACTGTTTGAAGTCGCCGCTGATCTCCGGATCCACGCAACCCACTTTTCCGTCATAGACTTCTCCGGTCGATCCGTTTAGGGAGATCCAGTCTCCTTCGTGATACAGATGACCGCCCATTTCTACGGTTTTCGCTTTGTAGTCGATCTTGATTTCGCCGGCACCCGATACGCAGCATTTGCCCATCCCGCGTGCTACTACCGCCGCGTGAGAGGTCATACCGCCGCGAGCGGTAAGGATACCCTCAGCCACGCTCATTCCGCGCAAGTCTTCCGGAGAGGTTTCGATACGAACCATGATCACTTTCTGTTTGTCTGATGCCCAAGCTTCCGCATCGTCTGCAAAGAATACGATCCGGCCGCAAGCAGCACCCGGAGATGCCGGCAAGCCTTTTGCGATCACTTTTGCGTCTTTGATCGCTTTCTTGTCGAATACAGGGTGCAGGAGTTCGTCGAGTTTCTGAGGTTCCATCCGTTTTAGAACGGTTTTCTCATCGATTACCCCTTCCCGTAGCAGATCCATCGCGATTTTCAACATCGCTTCGCCCGTACGTTTCCCGTTACGGGTTTGCAAGAGCCATAGCTTCCCTTCCTGAATGGTGAATTCCAGGTCTTGCATATCTTTAAAATAGTCTTCCAGTTTTTGTTGCGTGTCAAGCAGATCTTTCGCACATACAGGCATCGTTTCTTCGAGCGAAGGGTAGTTGGCTTTACGCACCTCTTCCGGAATGCCCTGAAGTTCCGCCCAGCGGCGAGAACCCTCGATGGTGATCTGTTGCGGCGTACGGATACCCGCTACCACGTCTTCCCCCTGCGCATTGATCAGATATTCTCCATTGAAGATATCTTCTCCCGTTGCCGCGTCACGCGTAAAGGCAACGCCGGTAGCCGACGAGTCGCCCATGTTTCCGAATACCATTGCCTGAACATTGACTGCCGTACCCCATTCTTCCGGGATATGATTCATGCGGCGATAGTAGATCGCGCGTTCGTTCATCCAGCTGTCGAACACGGCCGAGATGGCACCCCAAAGCTGTTCCCACGGTGAGTCCGGGAAGTCTTTGCCGGTAAATTCTTTAACTGCTTTCTTAAATAAAGGCACCAACGATTTGAGGTCTTCAACAGTAAGTTCGTTGTCCTGGTGTATGCCACGGCTTTTTTTCACCGCTTCGATGATCTCTTCAAACGGATCGATGTCCGTCTTGTTTTTCGGTTTCATCCCCAATACCACGTCGCCATACATCTGTACGAAGCGGCGGTATGAATCCCATGCGAAACGCGCGTTGCCCGATTTAGTCGCAAGGGTTTCGACAACCTGGTCGTTCAAACCCAGATTCAATACGGTGTCCATCATGCCGGGCATTGAAACGCGAGCGCCCGAACGGACCGAAACCAAAAGCGGATTCTCCTTATCACCGAATTTCTTGCCCGTAAGCGTCTCGATGTGTCTGATTCCTGTTTCAACTTCAGCCTTCAGTGACGACATCATCGCTTCTTTCCCCAGTTGATTGTATTCAGTGCAAACTTCAGTCGTGATGGTGAATCCCGGAGGCACAGGCACGCCGATCAGATTCATTTCGGCAAGATTGGCACCCTTGCCACCGAGCAGGTTCTTCATGTTTGCGCTGCCTTCGGCTTTGCCGTCACCGAAGGTGTAAACTTTCTTTTTGTTCATAAACGTTGTTTTTTCAATGATATTCAGTGATAGATTTTACTTTATTTAAGACATATATACAAATTTATAAGAATATGGAAGAAATCAAAATATTAGGCAATTAATTTGATGACAGGCGGCGATTTTTGTAAAATAGCCAAAGTGTTAGGTAGAAAATACTTAACTTTGAACGAATTTGTACTTATTAAAATCCAAAATAGAAATTGGCACGTAAAAAGAAAGAGCTTCCGGTAGTGGAGCAGATAGAGATAACCGATGTTGCTGCCGAAGGAAAAGCGATAACCCGTTGGAAAGACAAAGTGATTTTCGTTCCCTTCGCCGCGCCAGGTGATGTGGTTGACCTTCAGATTTTTCGTCAGAAAAAATCATTCGCCGAAGGCCGTGTTTTAGCATATCATACTTATTCGCCGCTTCGCACAGAACCGTTCTGCGAGCATTTTACCATTTGTGGCGGATGTAAATGGCAGCACCTTCCTTATGAGGAGCAGCTCAAATTCAAACAACAACAGGTTTGGGACAACCTGCACCGTATCGGTAAGGTGGAATTGCCGGAGATCACTCCGATCATGGGTTCCGAAAAGACCCGTTTTTATCGCAACAAACTCGAATTCACGTTCTCCAACAAGCGTTGGCTGACGCACGAAGATATGAGAAACGGCACCGTTTATGAAGACATGAACGCGCTTGGATTCCATATCCCGGGTGCTTTCGACAAAGTATTGGATGTGCGTAAATGCTGGTTGCAAGACGATATCTCGAATCAGATCCGTTTGGAGATCCGCGATTTCGCGCGGAAAAACGATTATACGTTCTTCGATTTGCGTAATCAGGAAGGATTCCTGCGCAACATGATCGTACGTACCTCTACTACGGGCGAGATCATGCTGATCGTAGCGTTCTATCACGAAGACGAAGCGAAACGCGAAGCGCTTTTGCAACATATCGGCGACAAATTCCCACAGATCTCTTCGTTGATGTATGTGATCAATTCGAAATGCAACGATACGATCACCGATCAGGATATTCTGGTTTTCAAAGGGAAAGATCATATGTTTGAAGAGATGGAAGGATTGAAATTCAAGATCGGTCCGAAATCGTTCTATCAAACCAACTCCGAGCAGGCTTACAACCTATATAAGGTGACACGTGATTTCGCCGAATTGACCGGTGAGGAACTCGTTTATGACCTGTATACCGGAACCGGTACGATCGCCAACTTTGTCGCTTCACGCGCATCGCGCGTAATCGGCATCGAATACGTACCCGAAGCGATCGAAGACGCGAAAGTCAATTCACAGATCAACAAGATCGACAATACGCTTTTCTATGCGGGCGATATGAAAGATATCCTTACGCTCGACTTTATCCGCGAACACGGACGTCCGGACGTGATCATCACCGATCCTCCACGCGCCGGAATGCATGAAGACGTTGTGAACGCGATCCTTTTCGCCGAACCGAAACGCATCGTTTACGTAAGCTGTAACCCGGCTACGCAGGCACGCGACCTTCAGTTGCTCGACGTGAAATACAAAGTGACGAAAATCTTGCCGGTCGATATGTTTCCGCATACTCACCATGTCGAGAATGTCGTTCAGCTTGAATTGAAATAATTCTGATATTCATAGCTTTAAGCGCCGAATACCACGAACCTTAACTGATTGCAGTTTGTTTTATAATTAGGATAATTAGAAAATATTCTGTGTCATTTTAAGATTCGTGGTATTTTTTTTAACCTTCAGCTATGTTAATTATTCTTCCTTCACCCAATTCGATGGAAAAGAGTACGGTGAGTCTTGGTGGCAACAAAACCACACCGCTTTTTCACAAAGAGGCTGAACCGATCGTAGATGTTCTCAAACAATATTCGGTAAACGAGCTTGCCGAAAAATTCCAGATCAGTTCCGAAGCCGCACAACAAGTCTATGACGAGTATCGGCATTATGATGACCAAACCGAAAAGGGAGATCCAGCCATTCTTTCTTTCAACGATGAGTTTTACAACTCATTGAAACCCTCGTTTTTTACTCCTGCCGATTCTCATTACGCCCAACAGGTGGTCCGGATTCTCAATCCGTTCTACGGATTGCTCCGTCCGCTCGACTTGATCAAGCGCATCCGCGCCAGTTTTTCACTCAAACTGCACAAACTCACATCGGGTAGTTTATCCGACTATTGGCGTCCGTTCGTTAGCAAGCATCTGGCATCGGATGTCGTGCAGACCTGAAACGAAGTATTGTGTTTTACCAATGAGGTGTTGGCTCATTCGATGGGAATCCCTGTGATGAAAAATCTTGTTAAAGTGGTATCTACCCATTTCCGCGAATGGACTGACGGCAAACTCACAGAGTATGTCGCTTCGGGCAATATGGCAAAAGCCGCACCCGTGTCGTGGATTATCCGCAACAAGATCGTTATGCGG
>CAMTOW010000031.1 GCA_947074245.1 uncultured Bacteroidales bacterium
TAACAGTGATGCTGTCGATGAACGGAGATTCCATTGGGAAGATACGCTCAACACCAACGTTATCAGACATTTTACGAACTGTAAAACGTTTTTTAGTACCGTGACCAGAGATTCTGATTACAACGCCTCTGTACTGCTGGATACGTTCTTTGTTACCCTCTTTGATACGGTAAGCAATAGTGATCGTATCACCGCTGTTGAATGCAGGATGCTGTTTGCCAGTTGCAAAAGCTTCTTCTGCGATTTTAATTAAATCCATTTTCAATAGATGTTTAAATAGTTAGGTATAATCTGCGCAATATAAACAAGTAGCGTTCCCTGCCAGCGATTGCGCAAATGCGGTGCAAAGAAACGAATTTTTCCGGAATTATACAACCGCCCGTCGGGTTAAATTTGTAATAATCTGCTACTTTGTCTTTGTCGCGAAACAAATTTCACTTTACTTTGTAAATAGAGTATAACATACACGAGATTACACAATTCAATATTTTATGCATACCTCATTTAAAAGATTAGCCCTGCTTGCGGGCGTCTTCGTCAATTTATGTGTCCTGCATGCTCAGAACAAGGAGTTTGTCATCCTTCACACGAATGATACCCACAGTCAGATAGAACCGAATCCGGCTTCTGCATCCCGCAATGCGGATGAAGGCGGCGTCGTGCGTCGTGCCGCTGCGATTGAAGAGATTCGTGCGGAAAATAAGAACGTCTTGCTGTTTGATGCCGGCGACTTCGTACAGGGAACGCCCTACTATAACTTCTTCAAGGGCGAAGTGGAGATTCAGGTGATGAATCGCTTGGGTTATCATGCCGCTACATTGGGAAATCATGAATTCGACAACGGTATGGAAGACTTGGCGAAACTGTTGGCGATGGCTCAGTTTCCGATCGTCTGCGCCAATTATGACGTAACGGGTACGATCCTCGAACCGTATGTGAAAAAGACGACTATCATCGAAAAAGACGGTGTGCGTTTCGGAATCATCGGTCTTTCGGTTGATCCGGATGGTCTTATCTCAAAGAATAACATCGCCGGCGTCAAATTCCTGAATCCGTCTGAAACGGCCAATGCTTGTGCGGCGGAACTTAAAAAACAGGGATGCGATATCGTAATCGTACTGTCTCATTTGGGTTATTTCAAAAATGATACCTCCGGAGACCGTCTTGTGGCGAAAGAATCGACCGAAATCGATATGATTATCGGAGGGCATACGCATACACCGCTCAAAGGTTGTGTAGAGGTGATGAATAAAGCCGGGAAACCGGTACGTATCACCCAGACGGGAGGTCGCGGCTTCACAATGGGACGTGTCAACCTGGAGGTTCAGTCTAAAAAATAATTCATATCCACATTTATCGAATTTTAGTCATGCAATTACATATAAGAAACCTTTTGGCAGGTTTGTCTTTAGCGTCGATCGCTCTTCTTTCCTCTTGCAAACCATCTTACGAGGTAAAGGAAATAACCTGCGAGACCATAACCATCAACAATACGCTCGATGAAAAAGCCGATCCTCAAATGCGCTCGTTCATCGATTTCTATAAGCAACAGATCGACTCGGTCATGAACAAGCAGATCGGTTATGCTTCTCAAACGCTCGCATCGGGTAAACCACAGAGCCTTTTGGCGAACT
This sequence comes from uncultured Bacteroidales bacterium, assembly GCA_947074245.1. Classification (GTDB taxonomy): domain Bacteria; phylum Bacteroidota; class Bacteroidia; order Bacteroidales; family JAUNSR01; genus JAUNSR01. Next base: position 1,635 of record CAMTOW010000031.1, read on the forward strand.
TTACCGCGGATATCCTGCGCATTGCCGGAGAAGAATATACGAAAGAACCGATTCAGCTGGCGTTTATGAACAACGGCGGACTTCGCGCTCCGATCAATCAGGGGCCAATCACCGTAGGAGATGTTTATAAGGTATTTCCGTTTGAAAACGCGCTTGTCGTTCTGAAACTGACCGGTGAGCAGGTAAACGAGGTGTTCAAACGCCTTGCGGCCATTGGCGGAGAAGGAATGTCGGGCTGTCAGCTTGTGATTCGGAACAATGCGGTAGAATCGCTTTTGGTTGACGGAAAACCTGTTGATCCGAAAGCAAACTATTGGGTTGCCACCATCGATTATCTTGCCGACGGCAACTCCGGAATGAGTGTTCTGGAAAAAGCGTCGGAACGCATCAACACCGGGGTACGCCTGCGTGAGGTGATGCTACAATACATTCAGGACCTGACCGGTCAGGGAAAAGAGATCTCCTCGCAGATCGACAACCGTGTCAACGTTCTGCCTTAATCTTACTTTGACTTCGATCAAAATGAAAAAATCTCTCATCCTCTTATTCGCGTTATGTCTTACCACTGCGGCTTTTTGCCGTAAGATTCCTAAAATATATGCCGGCCAAGCCGATTCTCTGGCTATGAAGCACTGGGTGGATTCGGTTTTCGACTCGATGACACCCGAAGAACGGATCGGGCAGCTCTTTATGCCGGTGGTAGAAGTAAAGAATACGGCTGCCAACAAAGAAGTGATCCGGAAATACATTCAGGATTATAAGGTAGGCGGTATGTTGTATTCGAAAGGAACCGCTTCCGATCAGGCCGAACTGACCAATTATGCCCAGTCCATCGCTCGTATTCCCGCATTCGTATCGCTTGACGGCGAATGGGGTTTGTCTATGCGTTTGGAAGGAACTCCCCGTTTTCCCCGAAACATGATGTTGGGAGCGATCACCAATGATTCGCTACTTTACGCATACGGTCGGGAAGTGGGACGCGAGTGTCGCGAAATGGGTATTCATATCAATTTTGCTCCTGTTTTGGATTTGAACAGCAATCCGGCCAATCCGGTGATCGGGACCCGTTCGTTCGGTGAGGATAAGGAAGCTGTGGCTAAAAAGGGAATCGCTTATGGCGAAGGGCTTGAATCCTACGGCGTGATGGCTGTTGGGAAACATTTTCCCGGACATGGTGACACAGCCGAAGATTCTCATCACTTATTACCGAAATTGACTCACAATGCCGAACGGATGTACAGCTATGAGATCGATCCGTTTCGTCGTTATATCGATGCCGGTCTGTCGGGGATGTTGACGGCTCATCTGGCGATTCCGTCATTGGATACTGAAAACAACCGCCCGTCATCGCTTTCGCCCAAGATCGTCAACGGAATCTTGAAAGAGGAGCTCGGGTTCGAAGGTCTGATCTTTACAGACGGATTGGCGATGAAAGGGGTATCCAATCAACCCGATTTTTGCGTAAAAGCGCTTAAAGCAGGAAATGACGTGCTACTCGGGCCTTATCCGCTTGCGACGCATGTGGAAAACGTAAAACGTGCCGTCTCCAAAGGCGACCTGCCGATGAGTGTGGTGGAAGAAAAATGTATCCGCATTCTGCAATACAAATATCTGACCGGATTGGCTTCGAAGCCCGCTCCGATCAAGACACAGGGATTGACCGCACGCTTGAATGCGGCGGAAACCGAAACTCTGAACCGTCGTCTTCATGCCGAAGCGATCACCGTTTTGAAGAATGAAAAAGAGATTCTACCTCTGCAACGGTTGGATGAAAAGAAAGTAGCGGTGGTAACGGTGGGTAAACCGGTGGGGAACGAATTTGCGGCTACCCTTGCCAAATACGGGAAACAATCGGATTACACCATGGATGCGGCATCGACCGCGGCTGCTACGGCCAAGATCGTAGCCGACACGAAACAGGCGAATCTGCTGATCGTTGGGATCTATTCGAATAAAGCTGCCGAGGTGAATTTTGTTCGAACGCTTTGTGCCGGACGCAAATATATACTTGTGTTTTTCAATACTCCGTATCGGTTGAAATCATATGCCGCTCAGATCCGCGAAGCGCAGGCTGTCGTGATGGGTTATGAGAATTCGGCTCTCGCTCAGGAGTATGCCGCTCAGGTAATCTACGGAGGTATTGGCGCGAAAGGAAAGCTGAGCGTCGGGTTGCCCGGACTTTTTCCAATCAATACGGGGATAGAAACCCGTAAGACCCGCTTGGGATACGATACGCCCGAATCGGTTGGAATCGATTCGGAAAAGTTGAGCCGCATTGACGAGATTGTGCAAGAGGGACTTGACGAGAAGGCGTTTCCCGGATGCCAGATTCTGGTAGCCAAAGACGGAAAAGTGATTTTTGAAAAATCATACGGTTATTTCGATTACGCCCGCACGAAGAAAGTAGAGAATGACGATGTGTATGATCTGGCATCGGTGACCAAAGCCGCGGCTACGGTGCCTGCCTTGATGAAAGTACGCGACAGCTACGACATTACGATGACTCAGAAGATGAGTGCGTATATTCCACAACTGAAAGGGACTGATAAGGCCGGTCTGACGTTTCGTGAAGCGCTTTTTCATGAAACCGGCTTAGCATCAGGGCATCCGTTTTATCGGATGGCTATTGATCTGGAAGGTCTCAACGCTCCCCTTTTCAAAGGGGTACGCGATGCGAACTACCGCCTGCAGGTGGACCAAAAACTTTATGCGCATAAAGACTTTAAATATAAACCGGAACTGATCTCTCCGATCAAAGCCGCAGGATACGATCTGCAGATCGCAGAAGGTATGTATCTGAATCCGGCATTCAAAGACAGCGTTTTGAACAAACTGATCGAACAGCCTTTGAAGAATCGGGGGAAATATCGCTACAGCTGCCTGAATTTCGTGCTTTTGCGGCAGGCGGTTGAAAACATTACGAAAAAGGATTTTGACAAATATGTGCAATCGGAAGTGTTCGCGCCGCTTGGAGCGGACAACCTGATGTACAAACCGCTCGGAAAGATTGACCGAAGTAAGATTGCACCGACCGAAAACGACCACTTCCTGCGTAAGCAGATCCTGATCGGTTTTCCGCATGATGAGATTGCTGCCTTTGAAGGTGGAGTTGAGGGAAATGCCGGTCTTTTCGGAAATGCCGGTGATTTGGCGAAACTATCGCAGTTGTATCTCAATCAGGGAGAATACGGCGGGGAACGGATCTTCACGGAAGAGACCAGCCGTTTGTTTACGATGAGCAAGAGCCCGCGTTCGCGTAGAGGACTCGGATTTGACAAACCGAATACGCTCGCACCGGTAAACAGCCCGACCGCAATTCCGGTTCCGGCTTCGGTGTTCGGACATACGGGGTATACCGGAACCTGTTTCTGGATGGATCCCGACAACAACCTGACCTATATCTTTCTGACGAATCGGGTTTATCCGAATCGTTGGAACAATAAACTATCGAAATCGAATTATCGCACGCGCATTCAGACCGCCATTTATGAGGCGATGTCAACCAAAAAGAAGAAATAACCCTCTTTTCACACGACTCACATTATTCATTTTACATAACTATGAACCTGAAGAAAACACTATGTGTCGCTACAGTCCTGTTAGCGGCTTTGCCTTTATCTGCCGGCAATAAACCCCAGAAAGAGAAAACACCCAAATGGAAGCTGATCTGGAAAGATGAGTTTAAGAAAGACGGCATGATTGATACTGCCAAATGGAGTAAGATTCCCCGTGGAAAATCGGATTGGAACAACTTTATGTCTGATGATGATCGTCTGTATGACGTGAAGGATGGAAAGCTGATCTTGCGTGGTATCGTGAATGATCGCAGAGATCAGGATACGGCGACTTATATCACCGGAGGAGTCTACTCGAAAGGAAAGTTCAGCATCAAGAACGGCAAGGTGGAGATTCGTGCCAAACTGCCGAGCGCACAAGGTTGCTGGCCCGCTTTCTGGATGCTTCCCGATACGGCAAAATGGCCTTACGGGGGAGAGATCGATATCATGGAGCGCCTGAACCACGACGATATCGTATATCAGACCGTACATTCTCCTTATACATTCATACAGAAAATTACCGATAATCCGCAACATAGCGGAACGAGCAAGCTCAATGCGGAGGAATTCAACGTATATGGCGTGGAGAAATATCCCGATAAGATTGTGTTTACGCTCAATGGAAAGAAAACATTCGAATATCCGCGTATCGAAACAGATGTGGAAGGACAGTTTCCGTATGATGACGAACCTTATTATATCCTGATGGATATGCAGTTGGGCGGATCATGGGTCGGAAACGTGGATCCAGCCCAACTACCTGTAGAAATGGAGATCGACTGGATCCGGGTATATACCTATTAAGGATTACCGGTTTAGTTTGAGAACGGTCTTGCCCGCCGCGTCAAGCAAAAGCATGCTTTTCCCGTTGTTTTCAAAACGATAAGCGGTAGTGGCACCAATTGCTTTAACCACTTCGTCTTCGACGTTCATATCCGGACAATACATCATTGTGCGTTGGCCGTTTTCAGAAAACTTCAGTTGGTTTGATGCAGGCGTAAGCGTGTACGTGGTGTTGAAGATGTTACAACCTACCTGACCGTGCATCCGGTTTCCGGCTCCGAATTCAAGAAAAAGATCTTTTTCTGTTTTGACATCCGAACCGTTCACACTTTGGATCGTCCATTTGTTGAGGATTAGTTCACTTGCATTCGCAGCAGTCGATTTTGACGCTGTTTTGCAAGATGTTACGGACACTGCTGCCATCGCGGCAAGTCCAAGGATTAGAGTTTTGTTCATAATTTTATTCGTTCAGGTGAATTATTACGCTTCGAACATACACAAATAAAAACAGACCGGCAGCATTTGTCGGTCTGTTTTTGTTATTGGAAACCGAATCCGGCTAGTGGGATTCGGCCATTTTTTAGAATGATATCAGTACGAATTGATCTCTTTTATTCGAAATAGAAAGAAAGCACCACCATACGCGATTTTATCTTGTCGAGCGATTCGGTAAACTTGATCATACCGGGATCTTTCAAGTCTTTCCGGTTCTTTTCGAGCAGATTGAAAAGACCGAAACTGAATTTCAACTCGGGGATCAGTTTGAAGTAGGGCAGATAAATATCGCATCCCAAACCGATTTCGATACAGGTGTCGAAACGTTTCAACAAGATAGGCGTTTCTTTCCGTTTCGAAAGGTCGAGCATCGGACTAACTCCCGCCATCATGTACGGACGATAATTATTTACCCGTCGCGAACTGTATTTGAGATTGACCGGAAGCGCCAGATAGTTGGATTTGATGTCCTGCGTGAGGCGTTCTTTGGTGTTTTGTTCGCGGAATTTTACCGTTTTGCTTCCGAAATACATACTAGGCGTGAAGCGAAGGTTCAGTTGTTCGGTAAAAGCCAGGTCGGCCACCAGGCCAACGGCGAATCCGGGCGAGAAGTTCGGAATCTCGGCAAACCAGTTTTCGCCCTCCTCGGTCGTATATCCGTTCTGCGTAAACACGAGATCCTGCGTATGCACACCGAGCGAAAAGCCCAGATGCAGACGTCGCTGATCGATATACGGCAGATACTTTACTTTCTCGGGTTGAGCAACGCCGCGAAACGTAGAGAACAAAATTGCCAAAAGAAGAATAAGTTTTGACTTGGACATACGATTATTAGCTTCTTGCTTAAGATAACGGATGGAACAAAAGGATATTGCGGTGAAGATTATAAGAAGCACTGAATTTTTTATACGGTTTTTCTTTGGCACCTCACTAAAAGCTATAATTTTGCAATGCTAAATTAGTACTAATTCATTTAAATACTTACAAAAATGGCTTACGTTATTACTGAAGATTGTATCGCTTGCGGTACATGTATCGATGAGTGTCCGGTAGGTGCAATCTCTGAAGGAGATATCTATTCTATCAATCCGGATACTTGCACAGATTGCGGTACTTGTGCTGATGTATGTCCTACTGAAGCAATTCACCAGGCATAATAGATTTATACAAATCTGACATAAGAAATCCCTATGGTTTTGCCATAGGGATTTTTTCTTTTTAGCCAAACCATACGGTGCATCCCTCTGTTTAGAATAATAAGGATCAACACCTCCGCCTTATGAAACTCACAGCTCATCCCCGTTTCTTCTATGTCGCTTATATTACGGCCGTAGCGATCAGCATGGCGATCGGTATCGCGGTTACGGTTTTCTATTATGTCTGTTGAACGAACTATTATAGAGTTGGGCAGAGATAAGTTCGGGATTCTTTTCATCGGATCGAGAGGTTATGAGCACTCAACACATCCGATCAATAGTCCCGATAGGTGATGGATTCTGATTCAGTTACCTCAAATCTGATCGTATTCTCTTGTGAAATTTCAATTCTACTATTTTAAACTTTATAAGTAGCAATCCGGCCTCTTCGGCTTAAGAGGTCTAGATATCTGAAGCTTTGGTGTTCAAACAAGTTTATATTTGATTGTTCATGCCAATTTTGAGCTTCTGGATAAAATCAAACTGATGCGTTCAACCTAGATTTGTAGGAATCCTTTTGAAGGATGGTTCGGCATTGATTTCTGTCGAAAGGCGTTTGCCGGACCAAAAAACAGGATGGTAGTGGATTTACGCCATGGTGTTATTACTTAATTTGACGATTCGTCCTAAAAAAAGAATTGAATGCAGACCATAAAATTGAACAACGGAATTGAAATGCCCATATTGGGATACGGAGTGTTTCAGGTATCGCCTCAGGAATGTGAACGTTGTGTGCTTGATGCCCTTAGCGTCGGTTACCGGCTGATAGATACAGCCCAGGCTTATTACAATGAAGAAGGTGTCGGGAATGCCATCGTCAAAAGCGAAGTGCCGCGCAGTGAGCTCTTTCTTACCACCAAAGTTTGGGTTACAAATGCAGGAGAAGACAAATGTGCCCGCAGTATTGATGAATCGCTTCGGAAATTGCGCACCGATTATATCGACCTGCTGCTCATTCATCAACCATTCGGCGACTATCCCGGAACATGGCGTGCCATGGAGAAAGCCGTCAAGACAGGGAAAGTAAGAGCCATCGGGCTTTCTAATTTTTATCCCGACCGGTTTGTGGATCTGGCAGAATACGCAGAGATCAAACCGGCCGTCAATCAGTTAAAGACGAATGTGTTTAGTCAGCAATGGGATGCCGAGGCAGAAATGATTCCTTATGGTACGCGTATGATGGCATGGGCTCCGTTGGCGCAGGGGAATGTCGATCTCCAATCCGATTCCCGAATGACCGCTTTGGCCGAGAAATATCAAAAGACCGTTCAGCAAATTGCGTTGCGTTATTTGATTCAACGCGATATTATCGCCATTCCCAAGAGCGCACATCTTCAGCGGATGGAACAAAATCTGGATATTTTCGATTTCACCCTTACGCCCGATGATATGGCGGAAATTCGATTACTGGATCGACCGGCGGATTTCAATTCGTCGCATCGGAACCCGAACCTTGTGAAATTTCTTTTGAATTATGACAAACAATTCAATCCCGATGCGAATAGATAGGAATACGATCTAAAAAGCAGGAGACCTATACAACTCACGAAATAACAAACAGCTTTGGTGAACGACGGCGATGTAGGTTTCGGTTGAAACGTCGCTTAACGATTCGCAGACGAGATTGTCTCAATAGTCCGATGTGGCAAAAGAGTCATCCAAAAGGAATCGCAGCCGTATCGGCTTTTGGGGTCGGCATATGCAATATGCTTCATTACCGGAGCCGTTTATAAATCCGAAGGCGGTGAAGGAGCTTAAAAACAATCCTATTAAAAAAACATTATGAAAAATGTATTGATTATCAGCGGTCATACAGATCTTTCTTCCTCTATCGCGAATAAGACGATTCTCGATACCCTAAGCAAGCGTCTGCCGAAAGCCGAAATCGTCAAACTCGACGAACTTTATCCCGATTTTAAAATCGACGTGGAAGCCGAACAACAGAAGCTTCTTCGCGCAGACCTAATCGTATTGCAGTTCCCGATCTTCTGGTATTCAGCACCCTCCATTCTGGAGCGGTGGATGGAAGAGACCTTTCGTCACGGCTTTTCACACGGAAGTACCGGCAACAAGCTGAAGGATAAAAAACTCATTCTTTCTTTCACGACGGGAGCTCCGGAAGAGATGTACAGTCATGATGGAGCCATGGGGTATACGCTTGATGAATTTCTTGCCTGTTTTAGGGCGACATGTCGTCTGACTCAGATGGAATATTGCGGCAGCATCTATACCTGTGGCGTAAGCTATGGCTCCCGAACTACGCCCGAACTCATCGAAAATCAGAAAGCATTGTCGGTTGAACATGCGGTACGTCTTATTCAACTGCTCGAAACACTCTGATGCTGGAAGATCGGTTACACAGTATCGATGATATTATCTTCAGCTGTTTCCTTCAAGATGATTGGTTGAATGAATTCCGTATGCCCAGCCACGTCCTGGTATATGTCTATGCAGGCATTATGAATGTAGAGTATTGTGGCAAGAATTTCTCGGTCGTGGCCGGACAATATGTTTTTCTCAAACGCGATCATCTGGTTCGTTTGAACAAGACCTCCCTGGATGGAGCGACTTATAAGGCAATCAACATCCGTTTGGGAAAAAAGGCATTGCGTCAATATGCGGGCAATCATAAAGAGCATACCTCGCTCATACATGAAAAACGTCGCCTGTCTGATTCGGCACAGCTGCTTCCTCAGACACCCGAGTTAAAATCCCTGTTTGCCTCATTGTTGCCTTATTACGACAAGTCGCTCCTTCCACCCGACGGGTTCGCGCAGGAAGCAACGGATAAAGCCATTGCTTGCCTGCTGTCGATGGACGATCGGTTTTATCCGACGTTATTCGATTTTCTCGATTCCTGGAAAATCAATCTTCCCGAATTTATGGAAGAGAACTTCGCCAATGATATGTCGATAAAAGAATTTGCCCTTTATACCGGACGATCCTTAGCGACATTCAAACGCGATTTTGCCAAATTTTCGAATCTATCACCCGAGAAGTGGCTGATCACACGCCGGCTCGAAGCAGCCTATGAGTTGCTGAAAGAGGGGAAAAAGAGCGTAAGCGAGGTTTGTTGGAGCGTCGGTTTTCAGAGCCGCTCCCATTTTACAATCGCGTTCAAGCGTCAATATAACGTGCTACCCTCCGTTATAGCATCGAAGAATATGTAGTTCTGATTTTATTTCAAACGAAACCGATGCCTTGACTCGGCTAATCATTTCAATCTAAAATAAAAGGGCATAGGTTGCTTCACGGCCTCTTCGAGTTCGTTGGGATTTTCGCGGTTAGGTATG
>CAMTOW010000032.1 GCA_947074245.1 uncultured Bacteroidales bacterium
GTCGAGATCTCTCCCGATCCACAGTTTACCATGCGTATCCTGCGCGATTGATCTCACCATGTTGTTGGACGGTTGTTTCAGAATCTTATCGGCAAGTTCTTTCTTCCATTCTTTCCGGTGCGGATCATAAATCCAAAGTCCGAGCGGACCATAGATCCAGATATCCTTGTCTTTGTCGACGAATGCATTGAAATATTCGTGAATATGATCGCCCAACTGCTCGGAAATATCCGTCAATTGCCATTCGATCCGGGTATTGTCGTGATTCAGGCAAACGATATTGCCGGTATTGTACAGCAAAAGCATTCCCTCGTCACATTCGGTCATGTTTACGATCTGTCCTTCAGGCAGTTTGTGGTAGTAGTAGTTCTGAGTCGTCAGCGCGCTGTCGTGCGCATTGACGCGGAAAACCCCTTTCGAGTCGAGATAAAACCAAAAATTATTCGTTTTATCGATCCGGACCAGTTCGGGCTTGCCCTCGATTCCGAAACGCAGCATCCGGTTCAGGATATCCCGGTCGAACGATTCCGTTACCGGATCATATACACAATAATCGGCACCGGTACGAATCCACAACAGCTTATCTCCCGCTTCCTGAACATCGTAGATATAGTTGTCGGGCAACGGCCCTTTCTCGTAGGTATAACTACGGAATACGGTCACTTGATTGCCGTCATATCGATTCAAGCCCGATGCGGTGGAGATCCACATGTATCCTTCGGAATCTTTGAAGATATGGTTGATTTGATTATTGGAAAGCCCATCCTTCACCTCCAAATGACGAAATTTCAAATCGTTGGCTCGAATGGTACAGAATAAGCATAATAGGATTAGTAAAACCCCTGTTTTTTTCATAAGTGGAATCGTTTTCACGGCAAGTCGTTGACTGTGATGTTAAATATGGTATCGTTTGTAAAGCAAATTAAAAAATAAAAATTTACTTTTTTATTCAATCCGACAATTAAATAAAGACAGATTATACAAATCGTCATGGAAATTCGACATATTTCCATGCAATGAAAAAATTCGGTTGCGCCTGCCTAAATCCGATCCGGCGCCTGACAGGAACAATAACCCCGGTTGGGAAAACTCGGTTTATACGGCTTTAAACGATTCTTAAAAGCAGGATAAACGATCGTTCGCACGCCTGTAAACGACCGTTAGAGGTCGAGAAAAAGAAACGAGCCCAAAGCCTATTCTGAAAAGCATAGGCAGGAAAACCGACCTTTTCAGCCGGTCGGCTCCAAAACGCGAAAAGAGCCGTTTTTCACAAAACGGCTCTTTCCCCTTTTAACATGTATAAATAAATTATACCCCACTAGAAAAAATCACTTAATCACAATATCCTGTCTTAAAATGGATACGATCCGGCTCCGGCACCATCCATGATCGCCTGAAGCAACTGCTGATCGGCAGCCATATCGTTGTTTCTGTCGAACAGAGACATGTTACCGATACCATTGTCCCAATAGAAAGGAATCAATCCGTAGTTTTTAGCTTGACGGGTGACGTAGTTCATAAAGTATGCACGCGATTCATCATGCACCTGCTGCATCACCGGATCGTTCAATACGCGCGCTACGGCGCTGTATTCACCCAGAATAACCGGGATGTTCCGATCGACGAAAAGAGTTTTCATCTTCTCAAACTGCTGATCGACATAAGCTTCGTTGTAATCGGCAGTCCAGCGGTTGGCATATTCGCCGGTAGCATATTTCGCATAGTCATCTCCCCAGAAGTATTGCATCTTTTCCCATACGCTGTCACCGTCTTTTTCCAAAATACAGAACAACCACGGAGAGTAATAATGCACTTCCATCATCATACGGTTTGGTGTCTCATCGACCGGAAGATCCATCAACTCGAAGGTCTTATCGACATCCGTAGCAGGACCCTGAACGATCAGATTTCGGTAAACGTTCTTGCCACCCGTAGCGCGCACCGCGTTGATGAAAGTCTGTTCGTACGATTTCAATACAGCCATCTGAGCCGCATTGTCAACATTCGGTTCGTTACAACCGGCAAAAATCAGGTGTTCGTCGAAATCGCGGAAGTAAGATGCGATCTGAGTCCAAAGCGCATGTTGTTTGACATTTACGCTTTCCTGTTTATCGGCCGTGCAATGCTCTTCCAGCCATCCGCCATCCCAATGGATGTTGATGATGGCATACATATCATTGTCCACACAATAGTTCACCACCTCTTTTACACGGGCAAGCCAGCTGCCTTTGATCGTATAGGTATCGGCGTTTTCCAGATAGCTGTCCCACGCGCACGGAATACGTACGGCATTGAAACCTGCCGCCTTCACTCCGTCGATCATCGCTTTGGTCGTGCGCGGATTGCCCCACATCACTTCGCTACCCGGCACTTCGAGTGAGTTACCCAGATTCCATCCGGCAAAGATCTTTTTAGCCAATTGAGTGGCATCGCTCTCCATACCCGTCTTATCGGGTTGCGGAACCTCTGCCAGTCCGGTCTGACTGACTGTCACCGTTTCCGACAGGTCTGCCATCGTAAACGTGATCGTTCCGCTACGTCCCTCATACATCGGATTGCTGTCGATACGGAACTGCTCAACCCGTTCGGTAACAGCTTTCGAAGCGACCGAATGAATCCAGCCTTCCTGATCGATCTTGAACGCATATTCGCCCGATGTGGTCATCTCTACCGTCAGGATATCTCCGTCGGAACTTACGGCAAACTGCGTATTCTTCACCAGAAAGTGAGTGGCAGCGGCTTGAACGATCCGTACTTCCTGACTCAACGAGCCGGAATGAAGCGTAATGCTTCCGATTCGCTCGTCGGTATCCGGATTGGCTCCGATCTCAATGGCATATTTCTTTGTCTTATCCGAAGTGGAAGCATCTTCCGATACTTTGATCCACTCTTGCCCCATCGTGATGGTAAGCGCGCCCGAAGCTTGTACATAAAGCGTTTCGGTAGCTCCGGCTTTCGGAAAACTGAACGTTTCCTTATTGACGCGGATACTTTCGGATACCACCTCTTTATTGTCGCTACAACAGGTCAGTATGAAGCACAAAGCAAACATCAGAAGCAAGCTTTGGCTGATTTTATGTCTTATCATTTTAATATCATCTTTAATTGTTCCTATCTGAAATATCAGATAATAAGTTTCATCTCCCAATGGCGAGCATACGGTAAAAGAGACTCATCCTGGCGATGAAAACTCTTTTACCGTATCTCGGCCTATTAAATTTCGGTAGTTATCGAATGGATCTCTATCTTAACCTGTTCGGGATCAATCAGGTCTTTCCAGATATTATACAACTCCACACACCAGACTACGGCACCTTTGCCCGGAGCGTCCAGATCGACATATACGTTGTACGTACCGTCGCCCGTAACATTGGAAGTACCTCGGCCGCCACCCCAATAGCTCGGATACCAATCGAATGCGGCATACGAAATATCACTCGTATAAGCACCGTCTGCATCGGGTTTCAAATTACCGTCGATGCCCGAAACCGAGAAGTTGATCGACATACGACCGTTGAAATCGACTGCACTCAGATTGACACCCGGATCATTCTTGGTATCTCCATACTCGTTGTATATCTCCAAACGACCGTTCACTTCGTCGCCGTCTTTGTTCAGGAAGATCAACTTGCTGTTATCAACCGGCACATCGGTGATCCAGTCCAGCGGGCGATCCAGTTCGATGGATACGATTTCCGCTTTCACGGCACTCAGGTCTGCGATATCGGCAATGAAATTGTCCATGATGTCGATACAGAACACAAGAGCTCCGGTGGAGGTGTTGCCTCCGGTTTCGCACCATACGGTATATTCTCCGTCACCGTTGATCTCACAATCGTATTTGGCGTTTCCATCTCCCCAATAAGAGGGCCACCAGCCGTTTGCCGCCTATTGCAGGCCGGCACGGTATTTGCCGTTGGCATCCTCCTTGAAGTTCAGACCGCTCAAACGGAATTTGATGACACAGTTCTGAGAGAACTCCAGTTTGTCGATATTGATCGACGGATTCTCTTTCGAACCGCCATATTCGTTATACATCTCGATACGGAATTTACCGCTGCCCTCTTCGAGTTCGCCGTAAAGCAATTTGCTGTTATCACAAACGACCGACGCGATATCCGGTTTCTTAACGGGACGGATCGACAGGCCTTCGTAGCGTAAAGCGGTGCCCCATGCCAAATCGTTGGCTGAAAAGCCAAGCGAATAGGCGTAAGTCGGAGTTGAAGCTTCGATGCTTCCGCTCCAGTAAGCGCCGGCCGTTCCGCTCTGTGCGGTTTCATATCCTACGCGTGAACCGGCAGCCGGAAGGAAAATGCTGTTTCCGTTGGAAGCAGTGAAACGATAACCGTTTACCCCGTTTACCGAAGTCCACTCTTTCTTGCAATTATCGGTCAACTCACGGATTTCGGCGAACGACGGCATACGTCCGATGCCGGCATTGGTACAGATATCGAATTCCGTTTCATGAATATCGTTCTCATGACCGTATTGCTCGGTGTCGAGCGAAGTATAAAGCCCGCTGATATCACCCCAACCGTATAAACCGCCCAACTCTTCGGTGGAGGTCGCACCCAGGTTGCAGTTCGCCCATTCGACGCTCAACCCCAGATCGACGAACTGAGTCTCCATCTGCGCCGTGGTGAACTCTTTCATCTCACCATAAGAATCGTTGCCCGGAAGTTTCATGTAGGCCATATAGTAATACGTTGTCCCCGGAATCAACGTATTCACCGATACGTTGTAAGAGTTGCCCGTGCTGACACCGGCGAACTGTTTTCCGTTTCGAATCGCTTCCTCATCTTTGGTCGTGGACAGAACCACTCCGTAAGCCAGAGAACTGCTCGATGATTCAATCAGATCGGATACGCCGTTTAACGTACCGCCCAGCATCACCGAAACCGGAGTAACGGTAGCCGCGTCGGCAGTGGCGATCTGAGCATCGGTCGTCGTAAAGCTTTTTACATTGCCGTAGTAGGAAAGTTTATCCTGAAGCGTCACGAAAGAACAATAGTAATAAGTCACCCCTTTCGTCAGGCCGCTCAGTTCTACGGTAAAGTTGCCGTTCTCGTCGGGAGTTACGGCTACTTTTGTACCCGACGTCTGAGGATTCTCTTTGGTCGAATAGTAAATACCCGTGGAGTATGCCGAAGCAGCCTGACCTTTCAGGTCACTGACAGAACCGGTAATGGTCGCCGAAACGGCCGTTACGGTTGCATCGCCCGTCACCACGGAAGAAACAATTTGATCGGTATGGATGGTGTAGTTATCCTCGTCGCTACAAGAAGAGAATAACATTCCGGCAGAAACCAAAACCACACCCGCTAGTATTTTTGAATTCATATTATTCGGTTTTTTCATGTTTAGAATGGACCGGAAACGCTTTCAGCGAAAGATCGCTTCCGGTCTGTAAAACTTATATCTTACTCCTCTTCTTCTTCGGGTACGTAATCATCCCGGAAATCGACGTTGAAATCTACTTCGATGTTAGATCCGAACGCGAAGATCGACGGATCGTCGAAAACGATCGGGTCGGCCCATGGATCGAGGATATAGCGTCTGGCCGTAGTCGGAGCATCGCCGGCTCCGCGACTGATCGCTTCGTCGTCGAACGAGATCGCATTTCCATCGACACGGATCCCTGTCAGCTTGATATCGGCATACGGATGCGCCTCCAGGATATCCATGACATCCAGATAAATACCGTACGGATCGCTATCGGCACCATCGAGTCTTACCGTATAGTTGCCGGCTTTGGTAATGCTGATATCGTTGCTGTTGATGAATGACCATCCTGTATTGAAGTAGTTCAGGTTAGCTGTATAAGTTACTTCGGTCGGCATATCCGATTTCGCTACGAAATGATATCCCAGATATTGATAGACCTTACCCTGATTGTTCAATACCGGAAGTCCCAACCAGATGTCGGTTACGGCATTCCCTTTCTTTTCATAGCTAAGCAGACGTAACGAATTGTCGGAAGACGCATTGAAACGAATCCAGTCTCCACCGATCAGGTAAGAAGACAATCCGTTGCTGAACGTATAGAATCCGTCGCCCGACACATCGAACGAACCGTCTACGTCGGTTCCGTCCGGCAACGTAAGGCTATATTCGTTGGTCGCGCTGCGCATCGTAAGGGAAAGGGCTGAGATTCCGTCGATCGGACGGATCGAAGCCGGATAATCGGAAACGGCTGCGTAATTATTTTTTCGCGAACCGTCGAGGTTACACCAGTCATACGGCGTTTCCGGCGACAACTGCCAGTTCAACGTACTGGTAATGATCTGCGATACCTCGTCTTGCCATCCGTCTGGCAACACCGGAGTCGGTTCCTCTTCTGCCGGAACATAATTGTCGGCATAATCCTTAGAAACGAAGTTCCAGCAATAGATACATCTGCCTTCGCCCGCTAACGCTTCGTCACGATAGTTGGCGATCATCATCTGATTTTCGGTAAGAACCAGGATCTGGAAACCGGTACGGAAATCGACCGCTGTGCCATCCGCCCAGGCTCCGTGTACGAAATCCACGTCGACAGCCGAAAGGGTGTGATCGTCGGTATTCATACTGAACAAACCATTGGAAACGGTTTCCTGACCATCTTTCATCCGATGAACGGTAAGACCCGCTTTTCCTTCGAGTGAGAATGTCATATAAGAATCCAGGTCATCCTGCGTAATGCCCACATCCGCATTGGAGGGTTCCCACCAGGTTTTATCTTTCGGAAACCAGTTATTTTTTCCTTCGTCGGCAATCATATCGACATAGGTGGCGCTTGGATCGAAACAAGAATAAAAGCCTTGCTTCATTCCGTAGGTTCCGTCATCCGGAATCCAGGTTTTATTGTTTCCGGCACCGCCGGCAAGCATATCCCACATTTCGCCGGTTACGAAATCCGCGCAGAAATCATTGACATCGAATGTAGCGGGAACCCCGTAAACGACACCACCCCGTGATTCAACTCCGAATCGCACGGAATAGGTTCCGTTGAAAGCCATCTTCAAGGTCACTTTCTTTTCCTGACTTCTTCCCTGAGGATGCTCCCAAAGCGGAGTGTAACGACTGTCCATCTTGCTTTCGAGATAGACGATGTTGGGATTCGAGCTGTCGGGAGTAATGGAGAAAGCGATTCCCTCCACCAGATCGTCGGTCGTGACGTCGGGAGACTTCAGATCAAGACTATCCGGAGAGCAGGCTGATAACAAGACCGATGTTGTCAGCAATGACGTATAGATTTTTTTGCGTATGTTTTTCATAAGTCTTTGTTTTTAAATGTTATTACCATCCCGGATTCTGTTTCAGAACTCCGTTTGACAGGGTGATCTGATTGCCCGGAATCTGAACCAACCCACGTTTGTTGATGATGTTTTCCGCTTTGATCACGACTTGTTCCTCTTTATTTCCGGTCAGAACCGTCAAACCGCTCTCTTCGATCTGCGACGCGGCATAATTGACACCCTGACGAAGAAGATCCCAATAACGGATTCCTTCGAATGCGAACTCCAGCATACGCTCGTTCATGATGTTTTCTTTGGTAGGAGCGACACCCGTCGATACTTTGGCACGACGACGCACTTCATCCAAACACGATTGAGCATCTTTGGAAGGCGTTCCGCCCAACTCGGCAGCCATCAACAAAACATCCGCGTAACGCAATACGATATACGGCTGATATTGTTTTTCCTGTACCGGGCTGGTTACGGCTTGTTCCGGAACGGAAGAAACGCCGTCGAAATAGCAGGTCGGAGTATATTTCTTAACCGCATAGCCGGTATATTCACGCTGATCGTTGAGATATTCCTGAAAATTGCTTTTCGCTGTAATTCCTTCGCCGACCATATCAATGATAGAAGCACTTCTGCGGGTATCGCCCGGTGTATAGGCATTCCACATTTTCGGATGAACCGTGCAACATCCCCAACCGCTTGCGTATGGCGATGACCAGTTTTTACGAAGTCCCATCATGACCAACCAACGGTTTCCGTCGACGTCGCCATCGTTGTAGCGATCGTCTGTATAATTGAACTTCATCTGAAGGATCACTTCGCGGTTAATCTCTTTATAGGTTGTTTTTTCGGCATCCCATTCATGAGCATCCGGTTTGGATACGCTCGAAGCGGCAGGCCATAGGTCTTTGAAATCATCCAACAGGTAGTATTCGTTGGATTTGATCACATCGTCCAGGTAAGTAATGACTTCATTTTTCGTAAGTCCCGGAAGTTCTTTTGCGTAGAAACCGGTATAGAACAAATAAACACGTGCCATCAAGGCTTCTGCAGCATATTTTGTGATGCGTCCGTCGTTGGACTCGGCATTCGCTTTCGGATAAGCTTCGGCTGGAATGTTTTCGCTCGCGTATTTCAAATCTTCGATGATCGTAGCGTATACATCGTCCGGATCCGCCTGCGGCACATTCTCATCCGTCGGTTCGGTCAGGAGCGGAATATTCTCCCACATGCGGACCATATCGAAATAACAAAGCGCACGGAGCATACGGCACTCGCCCATCACTCTACCGCGGGCATCTTCATCCCCTTGCCAGTCAATCTGACCGACACCGTCATATTTAATCAATTCGTTGCAACGGTAAATCGCTCTGTAATACGATTTCCAAGATGTTTCGAGCAGACTGGTACCTGCCGCGTAACGCCCCATATCGAATCGGTCGATAATCGAATAATTGAGAGCATCGCCCACTCCGGTCGCAGCCAAACATTCGTCAGCCAACAGTTCGGAGGCGATATAGAATCCCCATGTATCATCGGATGTGGTTCTTTTCCAACCATTGTAGCATCCGATCAGTGCCAGTTCGGCATCGCTTTTCGTTTTGTAGAAGTTTCCGGTATTGGATTCGGTCTTCGAGTCGACATCCAAAAAATCAGAGCAAGAGGTCAGCGACATTGCTGCGATTACAGAAACCAATATGTTTTTTCCAAGTGTATTCATATTCATATTTCGTGTCTAAGGTTTATCAGAAGTAAAGGTTTACACCAAACAGGAAGGTGCGTGGACGCGGATAGAATCCCTGATCGACACCATAAACCCATTTTTCAGAACCGAATCCGACTTCCGGATCCATCCCGTCATATTTTGTGAATGTGAATGCGTTTTGAACCTGAGCGTATACGCGTGCTCTCGACATCCATTTCACCTTCAGTAGTTTTGCGAAATCATAACCCAACGTGATGTTGCTGATTCTCAAGAAATCGCCTTTGTGTACATACAAGTCGGAGAACATCCAGTTGTCGGTCGTGTTGGTGACACGCGGAATCTTGTTGGAAGTGCCTTCTCCCGTCCAACGATCCAGGATAGCCGTCGTATAATTGGCTTGTTTGTTTCCGATCTGACGGAACGATTGCACGATTTTATTGCCGGCAACTCCGTTGGCAGAAAGCGCAAAGTCGAAACCTTTGTAATCGCAGGTAACGGAGAATCCGTAGGTAAATTTCGGAATACCACATCCCAGATTCACTTTATCGTCGGTTCCGATCTGACCGTCGCGGTTTACGTCGACATATTTCACATCGCCCGGTTTCGGATTGGATTGGAGCACGCCGTTACCGGCCGCGATCCAGTCTTTGATCTCCTGATCGTTCTGGAAGATTCCGGCAGTCTTGTATCCCCAGAAATAACCGATCGAATAACCGTTTTGCGCACGGTAGAATTCATCGGCATTGTCATAAAGGATACCGGTATTCCCGTGGATGATTCCGTCTTCGGTCGGGATGTTTCCTACTTTATTTTTATTGTAAGCACCGTTCACACCGATTGAGTAATTGACTTTTCCGATGTTGTCCATCCAGGTAAGAGCCAATTCGACACCGGTATTCTTTACATTACCACCATTGATGTAGGGAGCTCCCGTACCGGCAGTTGACAATACAGGCGCTTCAACCAACCAGTCTTTGGTTTTCTTGATGTAAAAATCGGCATTGACACCCAAACGGGCGTTTAGGAATCGCATATCCAAACCGATGTTGGTCTGTTCGGATGTTTCCCATTTGATCTTCTCATTGGCAAGGCGACTTGGGAAGGCGCCCTGGATATACCCGGGACTGGTAGAACCGGTTACGGATCCGAACGTATAGTAACCCAGGTAAGAAACCGGAGCCAGATATTGATAATTCGCGATATTGTTGTTACCAACCTGTCCCCAGCTCGCGCGTAGTTTCAGGATATCGAGCCAGTCTTTCGTTTCTTCCATCCATTTTTCGCTCGACAAAGTCCATCCCGCCGATACGGATGGGAACCATCCCCAACGGTGGCCTTTTGAGAATTTGGAAGAACCGTCGCAACGAAGCGTCGCATTCACCATATATTTCTCTTGCCAGTTCCAGCCCAAACGACCGAAGTAAGAAAGATTGCGGGTACTGTCCCACGGTCTGCCCGATACAGACAATCCGTTGTCTTTCGATTGAGCCGTTCCGTTGTTGATATAACCGTGATCCCAATCGTCGAAACCGCTTGTCAGCGATGAGTTACGTGCGCCTACGTCTACACCGTCGGACATCGACATCTCCATACCCAATAAAGCGCTCAGGTGATGATTGTCCCAATCCCAGTTGTATGACGCCGTATTCTGCCAGGTTGTGGTGAATCCGTTGCCGGCACTCTGCTCTACCACGTTCTTATCTTTGTTGGTATAAGAGTCGAATTCATATTGCGGAGTGAATGCACGATAATCGTAAGAAGAATAAACGATCGCCAATAAAGTCTTGATATAAAGGTTCTTGATCGGTTCAACCTGAGCGTAAACATCGCCTGCGAACGTACTTCTGCGGTTTTTCGCCTGCGATAATGTCATCATCTGCCCGTATGGATTCCCATCGCCTCCGTACCAATCGGAGTTGGCCGTACTGTTGTAGATCGATCCGTATGCCCCGTT
>CAMTOW010000033.1 GCA_947074245.1 uncultured Bacteroidales bacterium
CGACGCTTGGTTGTGGAACAATATTTCTGATAACGACTTACGTAAAGAAGCATGGGAAACGCAAGTGTTTTACCTGAGCCGGTCGGCGATAGAAGAATCAGGTCATTCGTTTTGGCATAAGCCTCCAATGCTTCACGTTGCATCGGTTTAAGAGCTGCAAAGCCCATTGCTTTGAGCGTTTTTTCTATAAGCGTATTTTTTGTCATAATATGCAAAGGTATAACGGAATAAGCTGATCGGATGAGAATCCTTGGATTTATTAATTATAAATATTAAAAAAATACATTACAATGATAATCAAAACGATGATGTCTACTACATATAGACAAAGATCTGATTCACCTCAAAGGAATCAGGCACCTAGCAAATAAACTATTATATTTGCGGCATCATTCAAAAAATAATGGCTCAGAATCAGAATCATACCTCCAGCGTATTTTTACAAAATCAATATGATCTACTCCGAATGGAGTATGAATATGAGAAGCAAAGCTTCGAATCGCAAAGCAAAATAAACGGTATCGACAAGCAAGTCCGCAAAGGCAAATGCTGGTACCCGGTTCAGTTTGGGAAAAACTATTACAATTCACTTAATCAATTGATTCTGGAAATTGAGAATTGCTCATCGGTACAGAGTGAGGAATCGGATTTTGAGCCGGGAAGAGCCGTTTCATTTTTTGCCGGAATCATGGGCGGTCAAATGAAATATGCGAATATTATCGGTCAGATCAGTCACATTGACGGAAATCGTATGTACATAGCCGTACCGTCGGTGGAAATCATACAGCGATTGCAACAGATTTCTGATCCAGGAGTCCAATTATATTTTGACGAAACCTCTTATAAAGAGATGTTTTCCGCTCACCTGCAAGTGATGCAGGCAAAGAACAATCGATTGGCCGAGTTGCGTGAAATACTTCTCGGGCAAGAACCCGCAACTTTCCGGGATGTTTATCCTACCCGGCTTCCTTGGTTGAACGCCAGTCAGGAACAGGCTGTAAACAGCGTGTTGTCAGCCAAAGATGTTGCGATCGTACATGGTCCTCCCGGGACAGGAAAAACGACTACTTTGGTAGAGTCAATTCACGAGACTTTGCATCGGGAAGCTCAAGTTCTAGTCTGCGCTCAAAGCAATACCGCAACCGATTGGATTGCTGAAAAACTTGCGGAACGAGGAATTCCCGTGCTTCGCATCGGAAATCCCTTGCGCGTCAGCGACAATATGCTTTCTTGTACTTACGAGAACCGGTTCGCTTCACATCCCGAGTATCCTGAACTTTGGAGCATTCGAAAAACTATACGAGAGATGCAGCGACGAAGCCGAAAAGGGAGTGCTGAAAAAGATACATTGTATAATCAAATTCAAAAATTAAAGAGCAGAGCAACGGAGCTTGAGATCCGGATTGATAATGCGATTTTTTCGAGTGTACGTGTTGTAGCTTCCACTTTAATCGGAGCTTCGAATAAAGTCTTATCGGGGAAACACTTCACGACGCTTTTCATTGATGAAGCCGCACAGGCGCTTGATGCAGCTTGTTGGAACGCTATTCGTAAAGCAAACCGAGTCGTTTTAGCAGGAGATCATTGTCAGTTGCCACCAACCATTAAATGTATTGAAGCCGCACGGAACGGATTAGATCGCACTCTCATGGAAAAGATAGTCACGGAAAAGCCCATGTGCGTAACCTTATTGACTACGCAATATCGGATGGATCCGGCCATTATG
Source organism: uncultured Bacteroidales bacterium (assembly GCA_947074245.1). GTDB lineage: Bacteria > Bacteroidota > Bacteroidia > Bacteroidales > JAUNSR01 > JAUNSR01. The sequence goes on from CAMTOW010000033.1 coordinate 1,727, forward strand.
GCTTTTTCGTCGGAATGGTTTTACAAAGGTGCATTAAAAGCTGCTCCAGAGATCGGAGCAAGAAGCGGATTTTTGATGGAATATCCATTGATGTGGTATGATACGGCATTATGCGGAAATGAGGAAGAGACCAATGAAAATACATTAAGCCGCCTGAACAGAGCCGAGGCACATCAATTAATCGAACTGCTCGAAACTTATATCCGAAAGATCGGAGAGAATAAGATAAAAGAAGAACGGATCGATTTCGGTATCATATCGCCTTATAAGTCTCAAGTTTATTATATAAGAGGACTCATTAAACGAAACTCTATTCTGCGGAAATTCAAAAAACAGATTACCGTCAATACCGTAGATGGATTTCAAGGGCAGGAGCGAGATTTCATTTTGTTGAGTATGGTGCGAGGAAATGAATCGGGAAGAATCGGTTTTCTTTCGGATTTACGACGGATGAATGTGGCTATTACCCGAGCTCGCTACAAATTAATTATTTTAGGTGACGCAAATACGTTAACTTCGCATCCGTTTTATAAAAAACTTTACGAGCATATCGATCAGCATGGTGCGATTCAACAAATCGAACCTACTCCAACCGTATAAAATCGCGAACTATTATATTCAAATCAACAATTATGAGTTTTCTGACAATTCTGATGATCGCAACCGGACTATCTATGGATTCTTTATCGGTCAGTGTCGCAAGCGGAATCTTTATGAAGAATTTCGATTTCAAAGAATCGTTTAAAGTCGCTTTGATCTTGTCCGTATTTCAGGCCGGGATGACTGCAATCGGATGGGCATTGGGGATAAATTTTGCAAATTACATCGAATCCGTCGATCATTGGATCGCTTTTGTCTTATTAGGGTATTTGGGCGGCAAGATGATTTATGAATCAATGAAAGAGGGGGATAGCTGTATCTCTTCTTTATCTCTCAAGACGATAATGACGTTGGGGTTGGCAACCAGTATCGACGCGTTGGCGGTAGGCGTAGGTTTCGCTTTTTTAAATACGGTGATTCTATATCCGGTATTAATCATATTTCTAACCACTTTCTTATTCAGTTTCTGCGGATTATATTTCGGAACCCGTTTTGGAAACATCAAGTGGATCAATATCGAATTTGTAGGTGGTTTAATCTTAATCGGGATCGGTGTGAAAATTCTGATTGAGCATCTCTGGATTTAATAATCCTATCTTTTGATATGGGGTGCTATTCCGATTGTATTTATCCTAAAAAAGGCTTTGACAGAAGTGAATCTATTCTGTCAAAGCCTTTTTTATTTTTGAGGAGATCAGATTTTTAAGACAACTCTTCGTTAAAAGTTTTCTTCTTCGTCTTCCGACTCCATGTGAACCATAAACGTGGTCGCGCCAATCGAGATGATCGGTGTGTCAGACAAAGTGACACGTTCGCCTTTTCCTACTAATTTATTAAAAAGGAAAGTGCCCGTTACACTTGGAAAATCTCGCAGAGTATAAACTAGTTTTCCCTGTTTGTTTCTTTTCACGTTAATTACGCAATGCTGGCGATCCATACTCATGTCACCACTAATGATCGGAGCCTGAACAACCGTACCCTTAGATCGTCTACCAATTATATTATCACCTAAATACAGGGGGAAATCTTGTTTGTAACCAAACTGATTCTCAAGTATGGTAATACTTCCGCAAACTTCACCGTCGCTAGTTTTCAGTTTCTCGGCATCGGCTTCTTTGGATCCGATCCGAACGCCAAAACGTCGGCCACAATATTGGCATATAAAATGCATCACACCGACACCCTGATATTTTGTTTCATCGAAAGTGAGATAATTATCACATCTCGGGCAAAGGACTTTCTTCATTCTTATTATATTTATGCTGCAAAGATAAGCTTAAAAGTGCATAGAAAGAAATCTCATGCTTACTCAGAAAAATTTGCTGCGTACCGTTTTTAATTATATTTGTCCAATAAAATTTAATTCACCATGTTATCATTAGAAATCAGAGAACAATATATTAAGCTGTTAAAGAGAGAGGTAAAGCCTGCATTAGGATGTACCGAACCAATAGCCGTTGCACTAGCAGTAGCGAAAGCCGCTGAAATTTTGCGCGTAACCGGAGAAAAACCGGCAAAAATAACCGTAGAGGTAAGCGCTAATATCTTAAAAAATGCAATGGGAGTAGGAATTCCAGGAACCGGAATGAACGGACTTTACATTGCTTCCGCTTTAGGAGCATGCGGAGGAAACTCGGCATTGGGACTAGAAGTATTGCGAGATATAACCGAGGCTCAACTGCTTGAGGCAAAAACGATCGTTTCTGCCAATCGTGTTGAAATCAAATTGTCTTCTACCGACGTCAAGTTATTTATCAAAGCGTCTTGCTGGAGTACGGAGCACACGACGAGTGTCACGATCATGAATTCTCATGATTCCATTGTGGAAACTACAATGGACGGGAAAGTTCTTCAATCGGATTTAACGGATTGTCAAGATGCGAACAAAGAACATAAAAAAGAACCGGAAGCGCGTGATTTGGGCATGACGATGGAGATGATCTATGAATTTGCTATGGAAAGCCCGATTGCAGAGATCTCTTTCATCAAAGATGCCGCAAAGTTGAATATGCGAATCGCTCGGGAAGGATTAAAAAACAATTACGGACTACAAATCGGTAAGACAATTCGTAATCAAAGTCATAATCCTGTATTTGGCGGTGGTATGCTTTCATACGCTATGTCTGTTACGGCTGCTGCTGCTGATGCACGTATGGCGGGATGTACATTGCCAGCCATGAGTAATTCGGGGAGTGGAAATCAGGGAATCACAGTTACTTTACCAGTTGTAGCTATCGCTGAAAAATTAGGTGTAAGTGAAGAGCAGGAGGTTCGTGCTTTGATTCTAAGCCACTTGACAGCTATACATATCAAATCTTATCTGGGACGATTATCGGCATTGTGCGGATGTGTGGTCGCTTCATCGGGAGCAGCATGCGGAATCACTTATTTAATGGGAGGAAACTTTGAACAAGTTACGTTCGCCATCAAAAACATGATCGGGAATATCACCGGAATGGTTTGTGACGGAGCAAAGGCAGGGTGCGCCCTGAAAGTTTCGTCCGGAACATCTTCGGCAGTGCAATCGGCTATCTTGGCCGTTGATAATATCTGCATTTCCGAAAATGACGGAATCATTGAAAATGATATTGAAAAAACGATTTACAATCTGGGTAAAATCGGTTCGGCAGGAATGCAAAATACCGATAATATCATGCTCAATATCATGATCAACAAACGCTCGGGCGCTCCAATCTGTCATTAATTATCTTTACACCGGATTTTGGACTTTGAGCCATTTATAAAGAAGTTCCTTACAGATTTCCAAATATGGGAAATCGGAATCGAATGTCCACCCATGGCCACCGATCGGGAATATATACATACAGGAGGAAACATTATGTTTGCGTAGAGCATCGTAATATTTCGTCGTAGAAAGCACTGGTGCTACCGGATCATTATCACTTAAAGCGATAAATGTAGGTGGCACCTTTTCTGTTACACCCAATGTATGAGTGAAGCGCACTTTGGTTTCGGAGTCGGGGTTTTTTCCAAGGAAATTTTCGCGTGTCGGAACATGCGTCTGATCATCAAGCATGGATTCGACCGGATAGAATAGGATTTGGAAAGCCGGTCTTAATTCTTCGGGAGCATTGTTGCATAGCCAAGAGGCTGTGTTCCCACCAATCGAATAGCCGCATACTCCGATTTTGCCGGGCTTAATATTCCACTCTTTCGCGAACGAATGAACTTGTTTCAATGCCTGAAGGGCATCTTCGGTGATGATTTCGGGATTTCCTACCGGAAGACGGTATTTTACGACAATCCCCGCTATACCTCTTTCTGCAAGCCATTCGGCCATTACAGAACCCATCGCATCCAGATTCAGCATTTTAAAACCACCTCCGGGAAATATCAGGCAAGCTCCTTCGAGATTATTTTCATTATCGGGCAGATAAACCAAAAGTTTTCCAATTGAAATGTTTCCAATCTTTCCATCTTGAATTATTTCCTGACCAGACAGACCATTGCAATGAGGAGCCTGTTTCGGCCATAATTCTATGCTACGCGGATTATTCATACAATAAAATTTAATTAGTAAACAGATGCCGTTTTTTGATTCATATAAAAACGACTGTTGCATTTTCGGGATAAACCTTCTAATAAAACAAGTGCCCGGATCATATAGTTTTCTGTTTTATGCCGTGTATCCATAAAAAAAGGATGTCAATTTCTTGACATCCTTTTTTTATAATTATGGAATGATTATTGTGTTACAATCACGCTTTGCGCTTTATCGTCTACCGTCACGATGTAGAAACCATCCTGAACCGGAATCGAATGTTCACCAGCCGAAATCATTTCAGTCTTGATCAAGTTTCCGCTAGCAGAGAATACTTTATACTGAGTAGATTTAACCGTTGTGATGTGGATCGCTGATTTAACGGTTGTGATATGAATCTGGCTTTTCAATTCTTCATTCGGATTGATAAGGTTTGTCAGGTTATTCACATCAACCAAAACCGGGTTCGAATAATCAGAAAGGAATTCGCCTACTTTACCTCTCACGCGGTAGTTATAGACTTTGTCGGTATCAACGTTGTTGATGTAGTGGTTTGTACCGGCAATGTCAGAATATACCGATTTTTCATTACCAAACTCTGTGATATGAGACGGTTCGTCTTCGATGTCTCCCGTATACATATTCAACCCAGTCACATAAACGATGCTTTTCGGTTTGATCACTACATAGCAGTTTTCAGTACCTTTTTTGAAGTTTGTTTTAATCGTAGTTTCTCCGTTGACAATATCATAAGTATATTGTTCGACCACATTATTTCCTTTAATATCGGAAGATAGAATAACCGAAATACCGCCATCTGTAGCCGAGTTTGCTTTTAATTTAAAGAAAACAGACAAATGACCACCGATCGAGGATAGGTCTTGCATCGGGCTTGTCAGATAGCCACCCGCTGAAAGGGAGCCGATCTTAGCCCATTGTCCTGCCTGGAATACACGAGAACCAGCCCATCCCGGTTGCTGCGTGTAGGTATCAAGGCTTGAAGAGATATCCATTGAGTTTGGAGAGCCAACGCTTCCTTTAATGAATTTGCTGAAATCTTCATATAAGAATCTTTCGCCCGGAGCAAACGTGTATACATCCAAAACATACGATTCGGCATTTGGCATAGGAGCCCAGTTGGCCATAAAGCCAGCGGTAGTGACTTCGGATGCATCGTTTGCAGTAGGAATCGCAATTTCCGGACGAAGGAAATCGAATGTAATGATTCCATCATCTTCAGCAATGCGAGTAACCGGTTTGTCGATCACCGTACCATCAAAAAACGCAGCTTTCGGAGTAGAAGTACTTGTAAATTCGGTATTACGCGCAGTGCCCGGATAAACATCGCCCGCCATATCGGTCCAATATGAATTGCCGGAAGAAACATTCTGAACATTGTCAGCCGGGAATATCTTCACATATTGTTTGCCTTTGATCGCGTTTACTTTATTTGAATTCCAAATGTAGTTGTCGTATTTAACGCGTGTAATCAACATTCCGTGGTTTGGCAAATAGCTGTCCCAACCTTCCAACTGTCTGTTTTCGAATGTTATGAATTCATTCTCATCCATTGGATTATAAAGTACATACGCCTTATTATCTTTTGTAAGGGCACTTAGTTCGATTGATTTTGGTTCGGTCAGTTCTTCCAATTCGATCCAATCAACAAACGAGCGTTCGAACGCTGAATAGGATGGAGGAGTGCGGCTGTCGTTGAGATAGCAACCGATTCCCATCAAATCCCAATATCCCATCCCAAAGTTGCCACTGTTGGCCGTATCGTAAAGGTCGGGCAGCCCTAGACAATGGCTGAATTCGTGACAAAACGTACCGATACCGTCGATAACCGAGCCGCTTGATCCGGAAAGTTCGCAAGAACAAGCATAGCTATCGAAACTCTTACCATCGAGAGTCAGACCTTGGTGGGCGATTGACCATTTGTGCGGCCAAATCGTATTTGCTCCGCCACCTTGAGCTTCGCCATAACCAGCATAGATGACATAAACCAAGTCGACAATACCGTCTTCATCCAAATCGTAATTGGAGAAATCGACATTGAATTGAGATTTTGCCAAACGGCAAGCTTCAACGACCATGCCATCCGGATTTTTATCTTGTCCATAATAATCGTTGCCGCCATAATCAGCCATATTCTTGCTCAATTTGACAGGTCCCACCACATCAAATGTCGGTATGAACTGACCGTGAGATTGAGAAAGGAAATAATCGCGAGCACTTCCGTCTGCGTTGTAGTCGGAATAACCTTCCTGGTTCATCATGTTGTGAAACGCGGCTTGCGTATGAGCCGGTTTCATTGCCAAGTCATTGAATTCAACCAAAATAATCAAACCACGTACTTCGCCTTGAGTCGGGAAGTTGCCGATCGCTTTGCTTGATCGCATATAGGGGCTTTGAGCCACTCGGGTAGTAACTCCTTCCTGAAAGTTTTCGTCAGAAACCGAACTTATAAGATTATTTTCGGTTTGGGTTCTTTCTGCCGCTTCATGAGCCAGATAATCACTTATCTTAAAATTGCCCTGTTTGTCGACCAAAAGATACCTAAAGGCACCATTGTCGTCTTTCTGAACCGGAATGCCATCAGAGGTTCTGTAAAAACTGAAGTTTTCATCTCCACATAATGTAACCTGGATTTTCGTTCCATCCGGTTGAACTTTCGTTTCGAAATTTCGCTTTGCCGGCACCGCCATAAGAAGGGACGGGAGGGCCATGGCGAATAAAGCAGCAAGTAGTTTTTTCTTCATAAGATGTAAGTTTGATTCAATTACAAGTATAATAAATAAAATTAATATAATGTATTGTATTTTATTTAAAAGGAATTAATGTATGCGTGTAAAAATGGTTATTGTTTAAATGAATATACACTTTATCGCTGTTTATTTTGATTTTGGTGCTGTTATTTAACATATGGTGATTTTTGTACAGGTCGTGTAGTTGATTTTGTTAAAAGTGGGATTGAGCTCTTCAGGCAGATAACAGAAAATGCTCAGGCGGGAAAATGAAAAAGTACAGGCAGTAAATTTGAAAAAGTCAGGCAGGAAATTTCGAAAAGTCAGGCAGGAAAATGAGAGTGGGCGATTAAGGGGAAGGCGATATTGAGAAAACGGATATTATCCATAAAAAAAGGTGAGCCTTAGAAGCTCACCTTTTACCTACTCGTATATAAATAGATTATTTTTTCATCATAATCCGATTGACAATGGTAGATACCGCATAAAATAATAACGCAATACCGGCAAAGATCACTAAGACGTCTAGAGAACCGAATGGATTAATTATCGTGATAATACCCGTAAAGAGAAGAATCGCCGGATAGATATAAGAATAGCCGGCAACATGATATCCGTTTTTCTTAGCCGATGAATAGAAATTCAGCTGTTGGATGGCCGCGAGAATAAGAATGATCCCGAAAATCCAGATTAGTGGCGTCAGGAACCAGCTTTTGAAAATGAGCAGTAAAATACCTCCAATCAGATAAATGACCGAAACAAAGGATACGGGATATTTGCGGGCAATCGAATAAATAATCGGGATAACTCCCATCAATACTAAAAACCAACCTACGATCACCAGAAATGAATTAACGACGAAATGCGGTGCGATAACCATCAATAAACCCAAAAGAATAGCGATAACTGCCGTTACGATTGGCGATGACGTGTTGACTGAGAATGTTTTTTTCATAAGAGAATGAATTAATTGATGTAACCCTTTCGAATTTATAACAAACTATAAATCTAAAGGTTTGTTATTATAAAGCAACGCAAATATATAAATAATGAAAAATAAAAAAATAGAGGGGCATTTGAGTATGCTAGCCGGAAGAACTTTCGGCGGTTTGAATTCGAATGCTCTGAAATATTTGCTGCCTTTGTGGATCAGCCCATTGTGTTGCGTTGCGTATCGTCTGGTTTTCGGAGCAATCGTATTTTGGATCATTGGTTTTTTTATAAAAAATGAGCCCAAGGTAACTATTAGAACCAAAATTGAGATGTTTTTACTCGGGTTGTTCGGTTTATATGCCTACATGATGTTTTATATGTGGGGATTGAGTCATACGACTCCAGTGTCGAGTTCGATAATCATGGCAATGATTCCGATTTGGGTATTCATCATCCTTCTCTGTTTTCGAAAAGAGCGATTTGATTTTCAGAAAGGTTTGGGGTTGTTTTTAGGATTATGCGGCGCGTGCGTCAATATTTTCACAAAGAAAGGGGCTCAATATGCTGATGATCCGATGCTGGGTGATTTACTAACAGTTGTCAGTACGTTGGTATACAGCGGTTATCTTATCCTTAGTCATAATTATTTGAAGAAGGCCGGGGTATTTACTGTAACCAAATGGACTTTTTTAGGGGGAGCCGTGGGGGCTGTCTTCGCAGTTTTATTCTTGGGGTATGATGTAAAGTTGTTCGAAAGACCTTTTCATTGGTTGCCTATACTGATATTGGGCTTTGTTTTGATATTCGCAACGGTATTGTCGTACCTATTGCTTCCTATCGGATTGAAATACCTTAAAACAACAGCAGTGGCCATGTATGGGTATTGGGTGGTGGTGGTATCAACAATCGTTGCATTGATCGCCGGACAAGACAGTTTCAGTTGGTCGATTTTGATTTCGATCGGAATGTTGTGTACGGGAATCTATCTGGTGGAAAAAAGTGAAGGCGGATTATCCTCCAAAATGACGCATTGAGAACATGAAAAAAAGCGATGAAAAAGGAGGAATGTGATTTCTACACAAGAATAGTCGGAAAAAAAATCATTTTTTTTCAATCATTTTTTTGTGATCCCTTAATTTAAATTATCGCTTTGATTGTTAGAAGTTTTTAATTTTTAAAGAATCAAATTATCGCGTTTTCGAGGGTGTTTTTGGGCTTGCAAGAGGGGTTGAAGGCGTAAAAAAAATATAGGAAAATTTGTGGGTTTAAGAAATACTACTACCTTTGCATCCGCAATCGAGAAACAACGGTTGTGAAATTCTTCGGGGTGTAGCGCAGTCCGGTTAGCGCACCTGGTTTGGGACCAGGGGG
>CAMTOW010000034.1 GCA_947074245.1 uncultured Bacteroidales bacterium
AAAGAAGCCTTCTGCTATGTTTTCTGCAGTGATTGTAGATATATTGTATTTATAGGTGTCACGACCTGTTGCGTTATGCTTACAGATACGGTGATTTGATTATACAAATTTCTAAAAATAATTTCATTATGCTAATAATTTTTGTTTTAAAAAATAAACGCCACACTCTTAAACTACGTATCTTTGACTCACTGAATTAAAAAAACCCTTAGAGAAAAAATGAAGAATGTATTAGTGATCGGATCAACGGGCCAGATCGGATCCGAATTGACCATGGAATTACGCAGACAAATTCCTGAAGGAAACATAGTTGCGGGATATATCCCGGGAGCTGAGCCGAAAGGTGTTCTTCTCGAAAGTGGCCCATCTGCTGTTGCCGACGTTACGAATGCTGCTCAGTTGGCGGAGATTATCGATAAATATAAAATTGATACGATCTACAATCTTGCTGCTCTTCTATCTGCTGTTGCAGAAGCCAAACCTTTATTGGCTTGGAACATTCAGATGAACGGTTTGCTCAACATCCTCGAAATTGCGCGCGAAAAGAAATGTGCCGTATTTACGCCAAGCTCAATCGGAGCCTTTGGTCCGAATACTCCCCATGTCAATACGCCGCAGGATACGATTCAGCGTCCTAAAACGATGTATGGTATCACAAAAGTTTCGTGCGAACTCCTGAGCGACTACTACTTCTCGAAATATGGTGTTGATACGCGTTCGGTACGTTTCCCGGGGCTTATCTCCAATGTAACCCTACCGGGTGGTGGTACGACCGATTATGCGGTGGATATCTACTACGCAGCGGTCGAAGGTCGCGATTTCGCTTGTCCGATTCAAGCGGGTACATTCATGGATATGATGTATATGCCCGATGCGCTCAAAGCGTGTATTGATATCATGAATGCCGATCCTGCTCATTTGGTACACCGTAACTCATTCAATGTTACTGCGATGAGCTTCGATCCGGAAATCATCCGCAAGGAAATCATCAAGCACATTCCTGATTTCAAAATGCATTATGTAGCCGATCCGGTTCGCCAGGCGATTGCCGACTCTTGGCCGGATTCGATGGACGATAGCTGCGCTCGCCATGAGTGGGGCTGGAAACCGACTTACAACCTCGAAACGATGACTGTCGATATGATTGCCGCTTTGCGCAAACGTTTCGGGAAGTAATCCCCGACGGTTCATTCTTAAAATATTCAGATCCGCCATGCGTCATCGACGTTATGGCGGATTTTTTTATGGGCATCTTGCTCGTTTGGAGGATGATTGGTATCGTTTCTTCATTTTTATTCCATCAAATCAGATAAAAAGAATAGAGGCAATGAAATCTCATTGCCCCTTCTCAATTTACATGAATCTAATACTCATCAATGGATATAAAATCTCTATCATAACACATTTCGATCGTGTTTCACAACATGGATCCTTGTTTAGCTTTCAATACTAATTCATCAACACAATATTCAATTATTTAAATTAACCCTAAAATCATTGGAATTGCGAAGCGATCGAGTCGCTTCATTGGTTGATTGAAGAACGAAAAAACAGAGAAATTGCTCTTTTTCAGCACCCCGATTCGATGATCGGCATCCCTGTTTTTCATTTTTCTTATATGAATATAATAAGCTTCTGAATACACTGAAAATAATAAGGCAATAAATAGTTGAAAATATGTTGCAAAATATCTATTTTTTAATGAATTAAATTGTCAAATGAGATTTTTATAGCCCTAATTGCTGACAAAATGTTATATCGTATTCTTGGTTTGAGGTAAAATGATTCTAAGATGATAACAAAATGATCGGTAAATACCTGTTTTTTCCTCGAAAACTCGTTTTTTTCTGACAAATTAAAATTACAATGATTTTTTAATCAAAGTTTCCTGTTTTTTCAAAACGAGTCATTTGTGTTCTTGCTACATTTTATTTAAAATCAGATAGTTCCGATCGGTCGTGTATGAGCTGGTTTCCTTCCTTTTTTTGATCGTACGTTGTTAAATCCGACTCTGTTTTCATGAATTCTTCTACAATCAGCATATTCAATAAATAATTCGTGGATTTCCTGCCTGACCTTTTCGAATTTCCTGCCTGTACTTTTTCATTTTTCTGCCTGGGATTTTCTGTTTTTCTGCCTGGCTTTTTTTAATTTCCTGCCTGACCAAAATTTGATGTCAGAGAATTTGGTTCCCTTCTTTAATAGATGGCGAATAAAAAAAGACGGAGCTTTTTCCCGATTGAGAAAAAACTCCGTCCTATATGGCTTATCAGTTTATTATCTGGTTACCTCAAGATCTTCGTTGAAGATCTCATGCCAAGGAAGTCCTTGTTTATTTAGTTGCTCCATAAATGGATCTGGATTGAACTCTTCTACGTTCCATACGCCTGGGCGTTTCCATTCTCCTTTCAAGAACATCATTGCGCCGATCATTGCCGGTACGCCGGTCGTATAACTTACACCCTGAGCGCCTGTTTCTTTGAAGGCTGCCTCATGGCTACAGTTGTTGTATACATAATAGGTAAGTTCTTTGCCTTCTTTGCTAAGACCTTTGATACGGCAACCGATCGAAGTCTCTCCGGTATAGTTTTCACCAAGATCACCCGGATTTGGCAATACCGCTTTCAAGAACTGGATTGGCACGATCTCTACGCCGTTATACATAATAGGGTCGATGCGAGCCATACCGATGTTTTGAATCACACGCAAGTGTGTTAGGTATTCCTGTCCGAATGTCATCCAGAAACGTGCGCGCTTCAAAGTCGGGAAGTTTTTCACAAGTGATTCTAGTTCCTCATGATAAAGCACATACGATTCTTTTGGTCCGATGTTCGGATAAGTGATCGGTTGGTGGATCTCATGCGGTTCTGTTTCAACCCATTCTCCGTTTTCCCAATATTTCCCTTTTTGAGTTACCTCACGGATATTGATCTCCGGATTGAAGTTCGTAGCGAATGCTTTTCCGTGGTCTCCGGCGTTGCAGTCTACGATATCTAGATACTCCATTTCATTGAAGTAATGTTTCGCCGCGTATGCGGTGAATACACCCGATACTCCCGGATCGAATCCGCAACCAAGGATCGCGGTAAGACCTGCTTTCTCGAATTTTTCTTTATAAGCCCATTGCCATTTGTATTCGAATTTTGCTTCTTCCAATGGCTCGTAATTTGCTGTGTCCAGATAGTTCACACCACTTGCCAGACAGGCATCCATAATTGTTAGGTCCTGATAAGGAAGTGCTACGTTGATCACGATATCCGGTTTATGTGTGTTAAACAGTTCGATCAACTCATTCACGTTATCTGCATCTACCTGTGCCGTTGTGATACGGTCGCTTCCGATTGCTTTGGCAATAGCGTCGCATTTCGATTTCGTACGGCTCGCCAGTACAACTTCAGTAAAAACATCCGGGTTCTGAGCAACTTTGTGAGCGACAACAGTTCCTACACCACCGGCACCAATAATCAAAACTTTTCCCATTTCGAAAATTAATAGTTAAATGATAAATATATGAACGATTTATGTAATCATCGTCAGGCGGACATTTGTCCGATAAGTCGGATTATATCGACTTCTCAGTCTTTTTCAATCGTAAAACAAAGGTAATATAATTTTATCTGTTTAGTCGGGGATGATTACTTATAAATGGTAACTTATATTGAAATTATTCTAATGATTTCTCCCTTTTTCCGATCCGTAGCGCTTTCACGAACCGCTTTTCTGGCTTTTTGTTCTTTGAGATTTTGCTCGATTCTCTCTTTTTTAGGGAAAGTAATTTCACAAATTATCAGTAAATAAGGGCTTTTATTAAAAAAAAGTAAACGCAAAAACCCGTTAAACTTTCTTGTTTGCCTTGTTGTTTTAGCCCCAAAGAGAAAATGATAAATTAAAAGATATGGAAAATAAAACCGGGATTATCATTCAGATTATCGGTCCCGTAGTGGATGTGAGTTTCGCCAACGAAGACGGATCTCCGGTTGATCTTCCTCCGATATACGGAGCTCTCTCCATCCCTCGTTCATCGGGGGGCGATCTCATTGTTGAGGTCGAACAGCACATTGGTGAAGATACGGTTCGCTGCATCGCCATGGATTCCACCGATGGCCTTAGCCGCGGTATGACGGTCCACAATCTCGGACACCCCATCTTGATGCCGGTTGGTAATCAGGTCAAAGGGCGTTTGCTCAATGGTTTGGGCGATCCGATCGACGAGCTTTGGCCACTTAGCGACGAAGGCGCGCTCCCCATTCATCGGCAACCTCCTGCGTTTAAGGATCTTTCCGTTTCCGAAGAGATGTTCGTTACCGGAATCAAAGTGATCGATCTGCTCGAACCTTATGTAAGGGGAGGTAAGATCGGTCTTTTCGGCGGTGCCGGTGTGGGAAAGACGGTGTTGATTATGGAACTCATCAATAATATCGCGAAAGGCCATGACGGCTATTCCGTATTTGCCGGTGTCGGCGAACGTACCCGTGAAGGCAACGACCTTTTGCGTGAGATGATCGAATCCGATGTGATTCGCTATGGCGAGAAATTCCGCGAAGGAATGGAACGGGGCGAATGGGATACATCGCTTATCGATCGCGATGAGTTGCAAAAATCCCAGGCGACCTTGGTGTTTGGGCAGATGAACGAACCTCCCGGTGCTCGTGCGCGTGTCGCTTTTTCCGGATTGACCGAAGCGGAAAGCTTCCGCGATAACAATCAAACCGGAACCGACGTGTTGTTCTTTATGGATAATATATTCCGCTTCATTCAGGCGGGTTCCGAGATATCAGCCCTGATGGGGCGTATGCCTTCTGCCGTAGGTTATCAGCCTACCCTGGCTTCCGAAATGGGTGCGCTTCAGGAACGGATCACCTCTACCCGCAAAGGAGCTATCACCTCCGTGCAGGCGATCTATGTTCCTGCCGATGACCTGACCGACCCGGCTCCCGCTACGACGTTCACGTTTCTGGATGCGACAACCGTATTGAGTCGTAAGATTGCTAGTTTGGGTATTTACCCGGCTGTCGATCCGCTCGAATCCACATCGCGCATCCTCAATCCTCAGATTGTCGGCGAAGAGCATTATCAGGTTGCGCAGCAGGTGAAGGTGATTCTTCAGCGCTACAAAGAGCTTCAGGATATCATCGCTATTCTCGGGATGGAAGAGCTTTCCGATGAAGACCGCCTGATCGTAAACCGGGCTCGCAAAGTACAGCGCTTTCTGGGGCAACCGTTCCATGTGGCAGAGCAGTTCACGGGGGTAAAAGGGGTCATGGTGCCTGTCAGCGAAACCGTCAAGGGATTTCGGATGATTCTGGATGGCACGTTGGATTATTTGCCCGAACAGGCCTTTTTCAATGTGGGCGATATCCAGGAGGCTATCGACAAAGGAAAACAGTTATTGTCAGAAACAAAACAACAGGAATAGATCGATACGATGAATCTGCATATTATATCTCCCAACGGGACGGTTCTGGAAACGGAAACCGACTTTCTGAAACTACCCGGGCAAGAAGGGCAGTTTACCGTACTTGATGGTCATGCGCCTCTCATCGCGGCGTTGACCAAAGGCGCGATTATTTACAAACACGATGGTGTCGATAAAAACATGGAGATTGAAAGCGGTTTTGTCGAAATAGCGGATGATGATGTTAAAATTTGCATTGACTGAATCATGAAAATCTGGAAAATCTATGAGCTTGCCATTATTGGGGTAGCCCTGATAAATTGGTTGATACTTGAAGTCTTTGTCGGAACGGTCTATAAGGCATTCTGGTGGATCATAATCGTATATTCACTGATCACGTTCGGTTTCTCGATGTTATTGGCATGGGGAGAAAAGAAACGCCCGATGAATTTCTTTACCTGCTTTACCGCGGGTAAAGCGTTGAAGTTTATGGCGACCTTGGCTTTACTGCTCGTATGTATGCTCGTTAATCCCGAGCACACCATTCAATATGTCGTTACCGCTGGATCATTATTCCTGGTGACGTTGATTATTGATACGGCTGTGGTGCTAAAGTTCGCCCGGTTTCTCAGGAGGAAAAAATATGAAACATATTAAGATATTCATTCTCATTCTTTTGTCGATAGTATCTATGCCTTGCGTATTCGCGATGGGCAATGATGAGAGCGAAGCGATCGATCAGCACGAACGGGAGGAACTGCAGACGGATGAAGAGCGTGTCAATCCTCTCGATCTGATCAACGACCACTTATCCGATCATTACTATTGGTCGTTGTTCGGTCTGGAAAAGAAAGCGCTTACGATTCCTCTGCTCGTTATCGTTCGCTCCGAAGATTCCGGCTGGAGTGTTTTTCGTTCTACTCGGCTATGGGATGGGGCTGTTTACGATGGATATTATATCGCAGACAAAGGCCCTTTCCAAGGTAAGATCGTTCGCAAGGATGCCCAAGGCGATGAAGTGCGTCCTCTCGATCTCTCGTTTACGAAAAATGCGTTCGCGTTGTTCGTTTCCGGAGCGATTCTGATCCTGATCCTGTTTTCACTCAAAAGGCATTATCGGCGAAAACCGCTTCAAATGCCGACAGGGTTGAAAGGTATGATCGAAATGCTGATGATTATGTTGGTCGATGAAGTGATCAAGCCTTGTGTGGGACGTCATTATAAGAAGTATACGCCATATTTGTTGACGGTGTTCTTCTTTATTCTGACGATAAACCTTTTGGGTTTGATAGTCGTATTTCCCGGAGGAGCGAACCTCTCCGGCAACATATCAGTCTGTTTGGTCTTGGCGGCATGTACGCTGGTGATAACTCTTTTCTCGGGTACCCGTGCCTACTGGAAGGAGATATTCTGGCCTGATGTCCCAGTTTGGCTGAATGCCCCGATTCCGATCCTGACCATTATCGAACTCTTTGGGATTTTTTCCAAACCGTTCGCCCTCATGGTCCGTATGTTTGCCAATCTGTTTGGCGGTCATGTGATTGCGATCGTTTTGGCTAGCTTGATTTTCATATTTGCCCCTTTGGGTGTGGCTTATGCCGGAATATCCGCCGTATTTGTGGTTTTGTTCTCGGTCTTTATGCTGCTCATCGAAGTGTTGGTTTGTTTTATTCAAGCGTATGTGTTCTTTATGCTTTCGTCACTGTTCATCGGCCTGACCAAGGTTGAGCACAACATGGGCTGAAAGAACTCAATGATATTGTAATTAACTATTAAAATAAATCATTATGATTCTAACGATTTTATTGCAGGCCCTCTCGGCTGCTTCTATCGGAAAACTGGGCGCTTGTATTGGTGCTGGTTTGGCTGCAATCGGCGCAGGTATCGGTATCGGTAAGATCGGTGCTTCTGCTATGGAAGCGATCGCGCGTCAACCCGAATCGATGAGTGATATCCGTAATAACATGATTGTTATCGCGGCGCTTATTGAAGGGGTGGCTCTTTTTGCCGTGATCGTATGTTTATTGGCGATTTTCTTATAATCTAAATTTTAGGAGTATGTCTTTATTCACGCCGGAACCCGGGTTGATTATCTGGATGTTGATCTCCTTCTTTATCGTCGTGTTTATTCTCGGACGCTTCATTTGGCCTTCTCTGCTCAACTCGGTTGCCAAACGTGCTGAGTTTATCGATCAGGGTGTGGAAAATGCAAAACAAGCGGCTCGAAAACTCGAAGACGCCGAGACGCAGGAGAAATCGATTCTCGAGAAAGCGCATTCTGAACAGATCCGGATGATGAACGAAACCGAAAGCTTGAAAGAACGTCTGCTTGAGGAAGCGCGCCAGGAAGCTACCCGCGAAAAAAACAAGTTGATGGAGCAGACCCAACAGGCGCTCGCACAGGCTAAGAAAGATGCGGTCGATGATATCCGGAAGGAAATCGTTGCTTTATCCATTCAGCTTTCCGAAAAGATACTCCGTGAGGATCTTTCCAATAAGGAAGCGCAGGAAAAGCTCATCGACAAGATGTTACAAGAGTTGCAAATCAGTAATTAAGAATGAATAAAAGTCTGCTTTCAGCAAGATATGCGCTCGCTCTTTATGAATATGCGTTTGAAAAACAAGCTGATAAAGCGATTTTTCAGGCATTATCATCTTTGGCGATCAATTGGCGCGACTATCCTTCCTTAAGGATGGCCATGCTCGATCCGGCTTTGGATAATCCCAATAAAGAGAAAATTCTGACGGTAGCGACCGGTTCTTCCGATCCCATACTGTCTGATTTCTTTCGGTTGCTGATTCGTAACGAACGCCAACAGTTTGCGGGACGTATCGCCAATTCATACATAAGTCTCTGGAATGAGATGAATCACATCGTGACGGCTACTCTACAGACGGCTTCTGATATAGATGACGATCGGGATAACGTAATCACGTCGATTCTTTCCCGGGTCATTCCCGATAATACGATTCGTTTGGAAAAGGTCTTCTATCCCGAACTGATCGGTGGTTTTGTCATACAGATTGAATCGTTGCGGGTAGATGCTTCCGTAAAATCAGAATTGAATTATTTGAAATCCAATCTTCTCAAATGAATAAGTTAAATATAAGCGAAGTCTCCGATATCCTCCGTATGGAACTCGAAGGCCTGAATCTCAAAGCTCGGTTTGAAGAGACGGGTGTCGTTCTTCAGGTGAGTGACGGCGTGGCCCGCATTTATGGCTTGTCTGGTGTGGAGTCCAACGAACTGCTCGAATTTGAAAACGGTCAACGCGCCGTGGCGATGAATCTGGAGCAGGATAATGTCGGTGCCGTTCTTTTGGGTCCGACCAATTTGGTGAAGGAGGGCGATATCGTCAAACGCACCAAACGGATGGTCTCTATTCGTGCCGGAGAAGGCTTGTTGGGTCGCGTGATCAACACGTTGGGTGATCCGATCGATGGTCTGGGTCCCATTCAAGGCGATCTTTATGAGATGCCTATGGAGCGCAAAGCTCCCGGAGTGATCTTCCGTCAACCGGTTCAAGAACCGCTGCAGACCGGAATCAAAGCCGTTGATGCGATGATTCCCATCGGAAAAGGTCAGCGTGAGTTGATTATTGGCGATAGGCAGACTGGGAAGACCTCCATTGCGATTTGTTCCATACTGAATCAACTTCGTACGTTTCAGGAGAAACCGGTATACTGTATTTATGTAGCGATTGGTCAGAAAGACTCTTCCGTTGCCAATCTGGTCAATATGCTACGCGAAAGGAATGCCCTCCAATACTCCATCATTATTTGTGCGGGAGCTGCCGATTCGGCTGCGATGCGTTATTTCGCTCCGTTTGCCGGTGTTGCCATTGGCGAATACTTTAGGGATACCGGGCGTGATGCCTTGATCGTTTATGACGATTTGTCCAAACAGGCGGTTGCATACCGTGAGGTTTCTCTGATTCTACGCCGTCCGTCGGGTCGTGAGGCGTATCCAGGCGATATATTTTATCTACACTCCAGGTTATTGGAACGAGCCGGGCGCATCATCAACAACGATGCGATGGCTGCCAAAATGAATAATCTGCCCGAATCGATCGTTCCGATTGTGAAAGGTGGAGGCTCGCTGACTGCTCTTCCGATTATAGAAACTCAAGCTGGCGATGTTTCAGCTTATATCCCTACCAATGTGATTTCCATTACCGATGGACAGATCTTTTTGGATACCGATCTGTTCAATTCGGGAATCCGTCCGGCGATCAATGTCGGAATCTCCGTCTCAAGGGTAGGGGGAAATGCCCAGATTAAAGCCATGAAGAAAGTTGCCGGTACGATGAAAATCGAATTGGCTCAGTTTCAGGAATTGGAGGCGTTTACCAAATTCGGATCCGATCTGGACGCTGTTACTCTTCAGACCTTAGACAAAGGTCGTCGCAATACGCAACTTCTTGTCCAACCTCAATATGCTCCGATGGCGGTCGAAGACGAAATTGCCGTGCTCTATGCCGGTGTCAACGGATTGCTGAAGGACGTGCCGGTTTCGCAAGTTGCCGATTTTGAGAAATCCTATCTCGATATGCTTCATCTCAAACATCAGGATGATGTACTCGATCCGTTGAAGAAAGGGATTATCAATGATGATATAAGTGCGATTATGACCAAGATCGCTACTGATGTGAATGATACGTTTAAAAAATAAAGTCAAATGGCCGGAATCCGTGAATTGAAAGATCGAATAGCCTCCATCCGATCCGCTCGTAAAATTACGACTGCGATGCAGATGGTCGCTTCGTCAAAACTCAAGAAAGCCTCCAAAGCCGTTGAGAGTTTTGTGCCTTACCAGCGTATGTTGGGGATGATTTTAGATGATTTTCTGGCTTATGAGCAGGAAACGGATTCTCCTTTCGTGCAGAAAAGAAAGATAAAACACGGCACGATTGTTGCGTTTTCGTCCGGTTCTGGTTTCTGCGGTGCGTTCAATAGTACGATAATCAACCGGTTACAAAGAGAAATAGACGAATGGAAGAAAAAGGATATCGTGAATTTCAATATCGTCGGAGTAGGGAAAAAGGTCAGCGAT
>CAMTOW010000035.1 GCA_947074245.1 uncultured Bacteroidales bacterium
ACAATTGAAAGAGAAATGCGGTTTCGAACTGTCTAACCTACGAGGAGCATTTCGAATGGATTCTCTACAAATGTCGCTTCGTAACTTCCTCTTGCAGACCCCTTATTCGAAGATAGAAGCGGACGCATTCATCAATCAACAAGTCTTTGATAAACCACGCAAAGGCAAAGCAAACATCCAATTAAAGGGTTCGTTCGGGAAAGAGGATATCGTATACTTCGCATTACCCTATCTTCCATCCATAGAAAAAGCCTTTCCAAACGAGCCTGTCGCGATCGATATCGACGTAGCCGGAACAATGAAGAAGCTGAATCTAAAGAATCTGTTATTGGAACAAGCTGAACATTATACCATCCATTCGACGGGATATTTCTTGAATCTAGACAATATCAAATCTACTTCGGCAGAGATAAATCTGAACGGAGAATTAACGAATCTCTCTTTTCTGACCGATTTAACCGGAGATACGACTCTTCATGAAACGATCCGGATACCGCGAAACATGAATCTGAAAGGCGATGTATACGCCACAGAAGGTCAATATACGGGAACTTTAAATCTTGCGTATGATAAATCATTAGTAGGATTGAACGGTACCTATTCGCCGGATGGGGATACCTATGCCTTCGCATTGAAAGCTGACACGATCGATTTATCGACGATTTTACCGACATCGGGTATTGGAGCTTTGACAGCCCAAGCAAAGATGTCCGGCGCCGGCTTTGATCCAATGAATGCAGCTACTTATGCTGATATCGACGTAAATATCAGTCGCTTCGATATCTTGCAATACAATATCCGTCAGTTGCAACTGACGGGAGCATTAAAGAATTCCAAATATGATTTGAAACTGCTCGGTAAAGATTCTATTCTGAACATGGATATTGATTTTGCAGGATTATTGACTGCAAAAGAAATAACATCGGATATCCAGGGAAATATCCGAAATATAGATTTCCAGAAGTTAAACCTCTCTACGATTCCAATCAAACTGGGTCTGACGCTTGATACGAAAATCAATACGAATCTGAAAGACATCTATAATGTAGATGCTAATTTCAATCAAATCTTATTGACGGACAAAGGCGTTTTGAATCGTTTGGGGAATCTTTATGTAGGTGCGCATGTTGATCCGGATTCTACGGCGATGCATCTTAAAAACGGAGATTTAGCGGTTCGTTTCTTTACTCCAAACGGATTGGATTCACTTCTTTACAAGTTCAACCGATTTTCCGGAACACTCGACAAACAAATGAAAGAGCGTTCGCTGGATATTTGGGAACTCCAAAAACGGCTGCCGGCAATTTCTTTAACCGGAAACGCGGGAACACAGAATTTACTTTACGGCTGGGTGAAAAGTAATAATATGCGTTTCAATTCGATGAAATTCGATTTGCAAAACAGCTTGTCTTCCGGGTTGAGCATGGATGCCGAAGCGAATCGTTTCCGGAAAGATACATTGCAGTTCGGTGTGATCACATTCGATCTGAAACAGAAAAATGAGCAGCTCGACTATCAATTATCAGCCAATACTTTGAGTTCGAATCCGAACCGGACGTTGAGCGGAAAAGTGAACGGAAGTATTTTAAACGATGAAATTTCATTGCATCTGTTTGAAAAGAACGGAAAAGATGTTACCGGATTCAATGTCGGAGCCAGCCTAAAAATATATGACGGAGGATTGCTTCTGCGATTCATTCCATATGACCCGATACTGTTCTCTCGACCATGGAGTATTAATCCACGGAACTATATCTATCTATCAAAAGATAATAACCTCAGTGCCGATTTTGTGCTAGAAGGAGAGAAGGGGATGGCATTGAAGATAATGACAACCGAAAGCTCTCGCTATGAGGTGAGTGAAGCCGTCGATATCGCACTGTCTCAGGTCGATCTGAGCGTGATTTCAGAAGATTTCGGCTTGGTGCCACCTTTCGCCGGAGTTGTCAACGCAAACTTCAATATTGAAATGTTGAAGGAAAAGGTTGACGCAATCGGAAACCTTACGATCTCGTCCCTTAATTATAACAAGCAAAGTCTAGGAGACCTGAAGTTGAAAGTAGACTATGTCACTGAAAAAGGGCATGGACAGCAAGCCAACGCGACGTTGGATCGCGACGGCATGAATATCGCATTGTTGAAAGTGGATGATAATCCGAACGATACGCTCGGATTAAAAGCTTCGGTTTCGATGAGTAGCTTCCCGTTGAATCTGGCGAATCCGTTTATTCCGGACGCAATGGCAGCATTGACGGGAACTTTGTCGGGAGAACTGACCGTAAACGGGAACATGACTCATCCGGATATTAACGGCTATCTTGATTTTGAACAAGCGTCCATCAATATTTCTTATGCGAACGCGGATTATAAATTACCCAATAAACGCCTGGACATACAAAACAGCGTTTTGGCGTTCGATCGATTCGGCATTACGGCATATAATAAGAATCCGCTTTACATAAACGGTACATTAAGTTTCAAGGATTTTGACAATATGTATTCGAATTTGACGATCACAGGACAGAACGTCGAATTATTGAATGTGAAACGACAGAAAAATCAGATGGTATCCGGCAAACTGATTGTCAATACGAATACAACCGTGATGGGGCCTTTAAACTTCCTGAAAGTGAAAGGAAGCCTGAATCTGCTTGACGGAACCGATATTACCTATGTGATTCTGGATGGAACCGTATCGGCCCAAGACCGAATCAGCAACCTGGTGGAATTTACCAATTTCAACGATTCGATTGATTCGAATTATAAAGTTGAGAAAAAACCGGTCACATTATCCGGTTTCGATATGATGATGACAATCAATATCGCCCCTACGGTAAAATTCGGAATTGACCTGTCGCCGAGCGGAAGTGATCATGTCGAATTGGTGGGCGGAGGAGATTTAGCCTTCATCATGACGCCGATGGGAGATACCGATCTGAATGGACGATATACATTAAGCGGGGGCTCCGTACGCTATCAGCTTCCGGTATTGCCGATTGCGAAGACATTCGATATCCGGACGGGCAGTTATGTGGAATGGACCGGAAAGCTGATGGATCCATACATCAATATCGTCGCATTCGAAAAGATCCGAACTACCGTCAACGAAGACGGACAGAGCCGGATGGTCAACTTCGATGCCTTGATCATGATTCAGAACCGATTGGATAATCTTGACGTAGCTTTCTCGGTAGATGCTCCCGAGGATATGAATATTCAGAATCAGATCGCCTCAATGACACCGGAAGAGCGTTCGCGACAAGCCATGAATCTGATCATTACCCAAACCTATTCAGGACCGGGAACGACCACTTCGAAGGATAACGCATTGAATGCGTTCATTCAGAAAGAGATCAATCAGTTTGCCGGAAGCACATTGAAAGGAGTCGATTTGACATTCGGAATCGATACATATAATGAAGGCGATGATATGGGAAAACGTACGGACTATTCGTTCCGCTTCTCTAAAAACCTATTTAACGATCGGTTCAGAATCGTAATCGGCGGCAAGGTAACAACCGGAGATCAGGTTACCACCGAGCAACAGATGCAGAATTTTATCGATGACGTAACACTCGAATATATGTTGGACAAATCGGGTACACGCTATATCAAGCTATTCCATCATACCGGTTATGAGAGTATCTTGGAAGGAGAGATCACAGAAACGGGTGTCGGTATCGTACTTAAGCGTAAGATTCGAAAACTTCGTCAGCTCTTTATCTTTAATGAGCGGAAGCGCCGACGTGCAATTGATTCGGGAGACAAGACGACAGATACAACAGAAAAGAAACCAGCGGATGAAACGACCACTAAGAAATAAATTATCGATTACGATCCTATTATGCATCATTATTTGTCAGGGATGTTCCACGACTAAGAATCTTCCTGCAGATGAAGTTCTGTATACCGGGATAAAAGAGTTGAAAATCATATCGGAAGACGGGCAACCGGTAAATGCCGAAGCTGAATCGCAGGTGAAAGGAGCGCTCGAGGTGGCTCCAAACAATGCGCTATTGGGCAGTTCGAGTGTGCGTGTACCGTTTCCATTCGGTTTGTGGATCTATAACAAGTTCAAAACCGATAAGAAAAAGGGATTCAAAAAATGGGTTTTCGACAAATTCGCAGCCGATCCGGTTTTGATCTCCAAGGTTGATCCATCGGTGCGCTCGAAAGTAGCAGAAACACTGATGGACGATAACGGCTATTTCGATGGAAAAGTCAAATATGAAGTGATTCCCGATCCGAAGAATCCACGTAAAGCCAAAATATCGTATGAAGTATATTTTCCTGAACCCTATACGTATTCATCGGTCGAATATGTTCAGGTTGACACTCCGTCCGACAGTCTGATTCAGGCCATTTCGGATAAAAGCCTGATTCGACCGGGGCAATTGTTCAATGTCAACACGCTAGAGGCCGAAAGATCGCGTATCGCGAATTATCTGCGTAATAACGGTTATTATTATTTCCGCCCGGATTTTATTTCTTATATGGCCGACAGTACGATCGGCGATAAGAAGATCGAATTGAGAATTTTACCGAAAGTGGATGTTCCGGCTCCGATGTTGAGACCTTGGAAGATCGGTAAAATCGATTATTCTCTCAACAACAGCTACGGCCGCCCACCGACCGATACGATCGATTATAAGGGGATGGGAGTTTTTTATAGACGTCAGCTAAATGCCCGACCAAAGGTCTTGTATAAAAACCTTCGGTTTAAATCGGGAGATCTGTATTCGCAAAAAGCCGCCGATGCCACTCAAGCCTCTTTGAACCGACTGAATATGTTCAAATATGTTGAAATCGGATACCAACCGAAAGATACAATTTACGGAGTCGATAGCTTGAACGTATTGGTCAATGCAACGTTTGATTTGCCGTTGGACGGTATGATCGAGTTGAATGTAACGACTAAATCAAACGACCAAACAGGCCCGGGGCTGGTATTCGGAGTTACGCGACGCAACCTGTTTAAAGGCGGTGAGGTGTTGAGTTCCGAACTGACCGGGTCGTATGAATGGCAGACCGGATCGGGAAGCAAAAACTCCTCCGGGCATAATCTGATTAATTCATACGAGATCGGAGCAACATCCACACTGACATTCCCTCGCCTGATCGCACCGCGCTTCATGCATCGCGACTGGAGTTTCGGGGCTTCGACGAGTTTGAAGCTGAATGCCAACCTGCTGAACCGAGCCGGTTTCTTCCGATTACTGACGATCGGAGGTTCCGGACAATATAATTTCAACTCTTCGTCAACGAGCACGCATTCGGTAACGCCTTTCAGTCTTACCTATAGTTATCTGATGAATACGACTCATGCATTTGATTCGATATTGAGTACCAACCGGGCATTGAAGTTGAGTTTTGAGAACCAATTCATCCCATCGATGGGATATACGTACACGTATGATAACAGTTCGATCAAGAGTCTGAGAAATCATATCTGGTGGCAATCCTCGATAACACAAGCCGGAAATTTGCTATATGGGGTGATGTCGATCTTCGGTAAAGACGATAAGCATAACAAACAGATCTTGGGACATAAATTCTCTCAGTTTGTGAAACTGTCGAGTGAGATCCGGTATTATTATAAACTCGGAGACCGATCGATGATCGCAAGCCGTTTCATGGCCGGGATTCTCAAACCTTATCTCAATTCGTCGGTAGCACCTTATAGCGAACAGTTCTTTATCGGAGGAGCCAACAGTATTCGTGCTTTCGGAGTTCGTTCGATCGGGCCGGGTAGTTTCCGACCACCGCATGACGCATTGTACTCGTATCTCGATCAAACCGGGAATCTGAAACTGGAGGCGAACGTTGAATATCGTTTTCCGATTATGGGCGAATTGTATGGAGCACTTTTTGTGGATGCCGGCAACGTGTGGTTGATCAAGAAAGACGAGAGTAAACCCGGAGGTGAATTTAAAATGAAGACACTGGGTAAAGATATCGCATTAGGTACGGGTGTAGGATTGCGCTTCGATATTACATTCCTGGTTTTGCGTTTCGATATCGGTGTCCCGATCCATGCACCATACGCTACGGGCAAACGAACTTATTACAATACACGACATTTCTGGAAAGATCTGGCATTCCATTTGGCAATCGGTTATCCGTTTTAATGGATCGTCATATATTTAATCGAAGATTTTCTTAAATAAATAAAATTAATACTTTAGACCTTTATATATTATCCTTGGCAATAAGGGTGTATATAAAGGTCTTGTTTATTTTTACGGCTCTTATTCAAAACCTTATTTAATGTATCAATCTAAATCGAATCATCACATCGGCTGGATAGACCTATTGCGCGTTCTGGCTTGTTTTCTTGTTGTCATGGCCCATTGTTGCGATCCGTTCGTGGCTCAATTTGATAATAACCGTGGCGAATTCTTATCGGGATCCTTCTGGGGGAGTCTGGTTCGCCCATGCGTGCCTTTGTTCGTCATGATGACCGGGGTGTTGGTATTACCTGTGAAAACAGACATGCATACCTTTTACAGCAAACGATTGAAGAGAATCCTGATCCCTCTGATCTGTTGGTCGCTGATCTCTCCGATCCTTTATTACTTTTATCTTCATTCGGGAGTCGTAACCTCGAGCCCGAACATCGTGATGGACGATCATTCGCTTTTAGCAACGATAACGCGACTGTATACCTTTATTTTCAACTTCTCATATTCGACCATTCCGCTTTGGTATCTCTATATGCTGGTAGGTTTGTACCTGATCATGCCGATCTTAAGCGCATGGCTCAATACGGCATCCCGCAAAGACATGCGTACTTTTCTATGGATCTGGATTTTCAGTATGACGATTCCTTATCTGGAAATGGTAGCCCCTCTTTTCGGGTATGCCGGTAATTATGGATGTATGAAGCTTTTCGGGATGTGTGACTGGAATCCGTATGGAACGTTCTATTATTTTTCAGGATTCATCGGTTATCTGGTTCTGGCGCATTATCTGGTCAAATATCCTTTACAATGGTCGGTTCGTAAGACGTTCGGGGTCGCTGCACCGTTGTTCCTGCTTGGATTTGCCATTACTTATATCGGTTTTCTGTTTACTCAGGAGCATTTTCCGGGCAATTATGCCGCGCTTGAGATCGTATGGTATTTCTCCGGTATCAATGTGTTCTTTATGACCTTTGCCGTATTCATCGTCATGCAACGTATCCGAATGCATTCGCCGCAATGGTTAGGTCGACTGGCCGGCTATACATTCGGGATTTATCTCTGTCACTTCTTTTTCGTGCAGATCACTTACGATGTATTGCATACCTATCTTCCGCTTCCTGCCTGGATGCTGATCCCGATCATGGCCATTTGCGCGTTCTCCATATCGGCATTGTTCGTGAAGCTGCTTTCAATCAATTCTTTTACTCGAAAACTGATTGTATAATCAAAGATAATACGTTTTATTTTAGTCATAAAAAAAGCACTTTGGATTATGTCCAAAGTGCTTTTTTGTTTTATCTCTTTCTAATGCGTTTTATTCCTAACGAGGCAAAATGGAGTAATTCGCCGATCAGTAAAACCGGTGAAGTCCCGATGATGATGATCGCCCAATCCGACCAATGAAGCGGAGTGACGCTAAACATCTCTCCCCCGAACGTTACGATCAGGAATTGACCGCAGACGATGACCAGAGAAACCAATCCGAAGCCCAGAATCGTACTTTTGTTGAACATCGAACGGAACGCCGAACCACCCGTATGATAGCTTTTGGCGTTGAACATGTTCCAGAACTGAAGCATGACGAATATCGTAAAGAATACCGACAGTTCATATTCAGAAAGCGAATCCCGCGTAAACCCGAAATCAAAATACCCTCCGAAATAAGTCTCCCATGAGAAATCCCGTAAATTCGTCAGTTCGGCATGTTTGAAATATTGTAGGAATCCGAACAAGAAGAGTACAAAGACGATCCCTGTCCCCAAGATCCGATATCCCATCTCGCGGGTGATGATATAGCTTTTGCGCGAACGCGGTTTTTCTTTCATTACGCTCTCATCCGGCGGAAGCGAGGCGAGAGCCAGAGCCGCAAAGGTATCCATGATCAGATTGACCCATAGCATCTGCGTAACGGTCAAAGGCGATTCGGTGCCGATTACAGCTCCGATCATCACGACCAGACAAGCGACTACGTTGATCGTCATCTGGAAAAGGATAAATCGCTGGATGTTGAGGTATAAAGAGCGCCCCCACATCACCGCGCGGGTGATGCTGCTGAAGGAGTTGTCGAGGATCGTCATCGCGCTGGCTTCTTTGGCTACCGAAGTCCCATCGCCCATCGACAGCCCTACATGAGCGGCGTTCAATGCCTGAGCATCGTTCGTGCCGTCGCCCGTAACGGCTACGACTTCGTTATTTTTCTGCAACAATTTTACCAGACGCTCTTTATCGGCAGGTCGCGCACGCGACATAATCTTTAGTTTTTTTACACGATTGAATGCCTCTTCGTCCGATAGAGCCTCAAATTCCGAACCGGTCAGATGATTGGCCTGATCGGTATCTTCGGCTGTCCATAATCCGATCTGACGACCGATCTCTTTTGCCGTTCCCGGCGTATCGCCCGTGACGATCTTCACGCTAATGCCCGCTTCCATACATTCCCGTATCGCATCGGGAACGTCGGATCGAACCGGATCGGATATTGCCATGATACCCAGGAATATACCGTCGCGCAGTGTCGTGAAATCCTCTTCCACCGCATCATCATCGCCTAAGATGTAATAAGCGAATCCCAACGTTCGCATCGCCTTAGACTGATATTCCGTCAGTTTCCGGTTGATATCATCCACATACGGAGCAAGTGGTTTGGTTTGATCCTGATCCAGGATATCCGAACAGCATCCCATCACAAACTCAGGAGCTCCTTTTATATAAAGAATCTTTTTGCCGATAACGGGGTCTTCGACGATGGTTGCCATCATTTTACGCTGTGTCGTGAAGGGATACTGACGCACGATGTGAGCATTTTCCCGGATCGACAGATAATCCACATCATTTTTATTCAGCCATAACAGAAGAGCCACCTCCGTCGGGTTACCGATCCCTTTGATCTTCTCCGGATTGCTTAAATCGAGGAATGCGGTCGAATTGATCGCAATATCATCTTTCAAGCGAGCGAACGTTTCGGAATTCGCAAGGGTAGGGTCATTCCATAAAAAATGCGTATCGTATACCGACATCTGATTGGTCGTCAGAGTGCCCGTCTTATCCGTACAGATTGTAGTAGCCGCACCCATCGTTTCGCAAGCGTGCATTTTGCGTACCAGATTATTGGTCTGAAGCATCCGTTTCATACTCAGTGCCAGACTCAGCGTGACGCTCATCGGCAAACCTTCGGGCACCGCGACCACGATTACCGTCACCGCAAGCATCAGAGAGTTGAGCGCGTAACCGGCAAATCCGACCCATTCGAAAGGGGCGCCGTCATTGTGCAGGAAGTAAAGTGCGAAACGGGCAACGACGATGAATATCGCGATGAAATAACTAACCCGTGTGATGATCGTACTCAGTTTATCCAACTGTTCGTTGAGCGGTGTCTTTACCTTGTTGTCGATTTGCGCACCGGTATAGATTTTGCCATATTCGGTCGCATCGCCGATTTTAGAAACCTTCATCACTCCGTGACCGTCTACCACCGTGGATCCGCGCAAAACATAATCGGAAGGGTAGGTTGCGTCGGTATGGAAATGTTCGGGATCGATCGTTTTCGAAGCTACGGGTTCACCCGTCAGGTCGGCCTCGTTCACTTCCAATGAGATCGCTTCGAGAAGTTGCCCGTCGGCCGGCACTTCATCGCCCGTTTCCAGAATCACAAGATCGTCAACCACCACTTCTTTTTTCTCGATCGATGTGATGACACCGTTGCGGATCACCTTTACCGGCGACTCATCGTTCACCTTGTTGAGTATTTCGAATTTTTTGTTGGCATTCATCTCGAAAATGAAGCCTACGCAAGTCGCCAAAAGAATCGCGACGAAGATGCCCAACGGTTCGAGCAGGATCTCCAGGCCGGCATGCCCCGAGAAATATTCATAGAAAGAAACCAGAAGCGACAAGACCATCGCAACCAAAAGGATGCGAATGATCGGATCTTCGAATTTCTCCAGAAACTTCCGCCATAGCGGTTCGGACTCAACGGGCGAAAAAACATTTTCACCATATTTTGCCCGGTTTTCTTCAACCTGTTTCGGGGTAAGCCCCGTGAAATGATGATTATTCATAAATTAATTCAGCAATAAATTCTTGTCGGCACATCCGTGCTTTTCATTTACTTTTGTAAAAGTAGTTACCCCATTTCAACCAAAAC
>CAMTOW010000036.1 GCA_947074245.1 uncultured Bacteroidales bacterium
GGGACCGGCGACCACCGGGTTCTACACTCATCTTAACACTCTTTCCCTACACGACGCTCTTCCGATCTGGCAGATTCTTTTCATGCGTATCGATCCGGATGCTGTTGATTTTAGCAGTGCGACACATCGCTTCAACTTGTTTTAAAATCCATCCGGCCAGACCGGTTCCTTTAGATTCTTCTCGAACCGCTAATCGATGGACAACGGCATAGGGGGTGTCGGTCAGCCATTTCCCTTCGATGACAGAATAGTTGGGATCCGCCTCAAACGAAATCATAACCGTAGCGATCGTTTCGCCAAGGCTGTTTTTGAGTAGGAAACTTTTTCCGGAAGCGATGTCTTCCAGGATTTGGGCTTCGTCGGGATAGCCGTTTTGCCATTGATCTACACCAGCGTTTTTTAACTGAACTTGGGCTTGTGAGATGATCGTCATGATATCGGGAAGATTCTGTTGGCGGGAGGGAATGAGAAAATACATGCGGATAAGATATAATAGGTTGCTTTATAAGCAAAAATACGATAAAAAAAGATCGCTCCAAATCCGTTCTCTCTGGAGAATCGGATCTGAAGCGATCTGATTATTTTAAGAATATCTGAACCGTGATGTTACAGGCATTGGTCGCAAATTTTAGCGATCAGGTTTCTATCGCCCAAAGCATTGTCGACACGAGCTACGTTTACCCAGAACTTATTGTCTTGAATCCACGGAAGAGCGAATGCCGCTTTGCTTCGACTGTATGGATGTTTCCATTCGTCGCCACAGATTTCATATTGCGGATGCGGTGCGTTTTTCAAAACGTTATCGGTTTGATCTGCTTCTCCGTTTTTCACTTCGTCGATTTCATTGGCGATCGTAATCATCACTTCGCAGAAATGATTCAGTTCATGCAGACTTTCGCTTTCGGTCGGTTCGATCATCAAGGTTCCGTGTACAGGGAACGAAAGAGTAGGCGCGTGGTAACCAAAGTCCATCAGACGTTTCGCGACATCAGTCTCATCGATTCCCGATG
Source organism: uncultured Bacteroidales bacterium (assembly GCA_947074245.1). GTDB lineage: Bacteria > Bacteroidota > Bacteroidia > Bacteroidales > JAUNSR01 > JAUNSR01. The sequence goes on from CAMTOW010000036.1 coordinate 1,011, forward strand.
CGGCTTTGATTCCGCGGCAATCCAAAATCAATTCATGCCCGACGCGTCCGTTCTGACCGGTATAGACGATTCCATAACGCGGACCGATGATTGCAGCCAGATAATTGGCATTAAGGATCGCGACGCGTGTAGCTTCCGTTAATCCTTCTGTACCCATCATGCGGATATATCCGTAAGTAATCTCCAAAACACCTGCGCTACCGTATGGAGCAGCAGAAACCGTATCCAAATCGGATCCGTCTTTGTATGGATGATGAGGTAAGAAAGGTACCAGATGTTCTTTCACACAGATCGGTCCTACACCCGGACCACCCCCACCGTGAGGTATCGCGAATGTTTTATGTAAGTTCAAGTGGCATACGTCGGCGCCAATGTATCCCGGGCTTGTTAATCCCACTTGGGCGTTCATGTTAGCCCCGTCCATATAGACTTGACCGCCGTGACGATGGATGATCTCGCAACATTCACGGATCGTGCTTTCGAAAATACCGTGTGTCGACGGATAGGTGATCATGAATGCAGCAAGGTTATCCTCATGCTTTTTCGCTTTTTCGCGCAAATCGTTCATGTCAACGTTCCCATTATCATCACATTTCACCGTAACGGTATCATATCCGCACTGGATAGCCGAGGCAGGATTGGTTCCGTGAGCCGAAGCTGGAATCAGAACCAGACTGCGATGACCTTCTCCAATACTGTTTTGATACGAACGGATGGCTCTTAAACCGGCATATTCTCCGGCAGCTCCCGAATTCGGTTGAACGCTGACGCCGTCCATTCCCGTAATGATTGCCAGATAATGTTTCAGATTTCCAATCAACTCGGCATACCCCTGAGCCTGATCAGCGGGAGCGAGCGGATGAATGCCACCCCATTGCATGCTGCTCAATGGCAACATCTCTGAGGCTGCGTTCAGTTTCATAGTACATGAACCGAGCGGAATCATTGAGTGAGCAAGGGATATATCGCGGCGTTCAAGCTTTTTGATATACCGCATCATCTCGGTTTCGGTATGATACGAGTTGAATACCGGTTGTTGCAGGTAAGATGTGGTTCTTTTCAAATCTTCCGGAATCATTTCTTCCGACAGATCCAGATCGAAATCTTCTACTTTCAGCGCTGCCGCAGTTGCGAAAATGCGAAGTAAAGTGCGGATGTCTTCATCGTCAGTCGTTTCATCGATACTGATTCCAATCGAGCCGTTCTGAGCATAGAAGAGATTCACCTGATGATCCAGTGCGATGGTATTCAAAGTTTCGCGCGAAACGTGATTTGGTAGAGAAATCGATAGCGTATCGAAGAAGATCGGATTCATCTGCATATATCCCATGCGTGTCAGTTCGCGAGAAACGACCAATGCATATCGGTGGATTTGAGATGCTACCGACCGGATTCCCTCAGGACCATTGTAAACAGCGTAAAATCCGGCCATGGAAGCCAACAACGCTTGTGCGGTACAAATATTTGATGTTGCTTTTTCGCGTTTGATGTGTTGCTCACGTGTTTGTAGCGCCATACGTAATGCCGTATGACCGTATGCGTCTTTCGAATAACCGATTATACGTCCCGGCACGGAACGTTTATATTCTTCGCGGGTAGAGAAATAAGCTGCAGAAGGCCCTCCATAATACATCGGAATACCCATGCGTTGAGTGCTTCCGAAACAGATGTCCGCATCCCAGTCTCCCGGAGGAGTCAATAAGGCCAAACTAAGGATGTCTGCTGCTACGGCAACTTTCGCACCGGCATGATGCGCAGCCATTACAAAATTCTTGTAGTTATGAACCGATCCGTTTGCATCGGGATATTGGATGATCGCTCCGAACACATCCGGCGTGAATACGAACGTATTATAATCGCCCGTTACGATCTCGATCCCTTGCGGAATCATTCGTGTATGGATCACTGCTTTTGTCTGAACGAACACGCGCTCGTCGACAAACAGTTTACATGCGTTTTCTTTGATCTGGCGACGGTCTCTCAAGTTGAACATCATTGTTGCCGCTTCCGCTCCGGCTGTAGCTTCATCCAGTAGCGAGCAGTTGGCAAGATCAAGGCCGGTCAATTCGCTGACCATCGTCTGGAAATTCATCAATGCCTCCAGGCGACCTTGCGAAATCTCAGCTTGATAAGGCGTATAAGATGTATACCAAACCGGATTTTCAAAGACATTTCGTAAAATCACGGCAGGAGTAACGGTGTCGTACCACCCTTGTCCGATGTAACTTGTGTAAATCTTATTCTTTGCTGCCACAGCTGCGATATGTTCCGCGTATGCGCGTTCGGTGAGCGGAGTAGGAAGATTCAGCGGTTGGGGTAAACGAATGTCAGACGGGAGTGTCTGTTCGATCAGTTCTTCTAATGAGTCAACGCCTATTGCTTTGAACATGGCCGGCATATCGGATGCAGCGATCCCAATATGGCGCGGAGCCAAAAATTGTGTATTCATCATATTAAAAATAAAAAAGGTTGATTTAAGGGAATTATATTTATCTGCTTACAAATATAAATATCACTTAAATCAACCTGTTCAAAAAACAGAATTATTTTATAGGTATTATTTCAAAAAAGGATTGTTTTTTCGCTCATAACCTATATTTGTGTCAGGTCCATGACCGCTCAACACCTTAGTGTCATCCGGTAATGCGAACAATTTGGTATGAATACTATCAATTAAGGTACCATAATCTCCTCCCGGAAGATCCGTTCGTCCGATGCTTCCCAAAAATAAAGCATCACCAACGATTACTTGCTTTCCTTGCGGATCATAGAATGCTACGCTTCCCGGCGAGTGTCCCGGTACGGCAATCACATCCAATTCCTGATTTCCCAGATAAAGCTTATCTCCATCATTCAGGTCTTGCGTTACGGATATCATTTTCTCAGGAAGAGAAAAACCATATTGTGCGGCCTTCATTTCTGCGTTATCCAATTGGAATTCGTCTTTTTTACAAGCCGAGAACGGGACATTGAATGTTTTTGCGACAAATGGCACAGCCAATACATGATCCAGATGAAGATGAGTCAGTAACAGGTACTTGACTTTTAGTCCGTTCCCTTCAATAAAGGATTTCAATTCCTGTCTTTCTTCCGGCCAATAGCAACCCGGATCAATCACCGCACACTCTTTCGATACATCGTCATAGATGACAAACGTATTGACCGGGAACGGATTGAAAGGCATTTTCTTAACAATCATAATAAAGAGAATTTTATTAGGTATAAAAGTATGCGACTGTCGAAGGGTTGTCGTGTCCAACGAAAATCGGTTCAGCCGATTTATCCGTTGATTTGAACGAAAACACCCTTTTTGGTTTCAAAGAACGGTTCGTCGAAATAGTCCGAAAGATTATAAAGAACCGTACTGTTCTTTACAGGCATCACTTCATGTTGAAGTTCTCCTCCTTTTAAGCAGATCAGGCCGTTAGGTAGCCCGTTCATCTGTTCTTTGCGGATGTTTTTACGTACCAGTTTTACAAGATCATTGAGAGGCATTACGGCTCTGCTCACTACGAAATCATATTTGGTCTTTTCCTCTTCCACACCGCAATGCCGGAACGTAACGTTTGTAAGGCCGATCGCATTGGCAACCTCCTGAGCCACTTTTACCTTCTTTCCGATACGGTCCACCAAGTGGAATGTACACTCCGGAAAAAAGATAGCAAGCGGAATACCCGGGAATCCACCTCCGGTACCCACGTCCATTAACGTTGTTCCCGGTTTGAACTGAATGATCTTTGCGATTCCCAATGAATGGAGGACGTGATGAAGATACAGGTTCTCGATGTCTTTGCGCGAGATTACGTTGATCTTTGCATTCCATTCATTGTACAAATCGAATAAAGCGTCGAATTGTTGCTTCTGAGTATCAGTCAGATTCGGGAAATATTTTTCAATAAGTTGCATTCTTATTAATCTATTGATAAAGATGAAACCTCATTCGAGGCAATTGTTTGGATTTTAGAAATTAGAAGCGCTGCGAGCCAGCTGCGATACCGGAGAGTCATCTCTCATGTAATGAATCACCTCTTCCCAAGGTAAAGATACATTGACGATTCCAATCGCATAAACGGCAATCTCATACGGATTATAAGTCCATGTGATTGCTTTTTCGTTGATGCTGAAATTTTCGGTCGGCATCACCTCTTCAATACTGAAGAATCCGTCTTCGTTCAATTGTGTAGGTGAAGAGGACCCTCTGCTTTTCGCAATTTCATTGATGATCAGGTTGGCGATATGCTGATAATTCTCCTCCGCGAAAAGGTCATTCAGCGTAAGTTGATTCATCGTTTTGAGGTCGATCACATGATTCTTCGCCGATTGCATTCCGTGCGCGCCTCCCGTGAAGTTGTAGAAATTCACCGTGTAGCTGATGAAATCTCCCATGTTGAAGGTTACTTCCGAGCTTGAGATCTCTTCGTAGTTGAAAGATGCGAAACTCATTCCTTCTTCAACCTGACGCGAAAGCATTTCGTAATCTTTTTCGAGCGACATATAATTCGCCACATAATCTTTCATGTAGGTTCTTGCCGCGTCATTGGGCGAGAGCGTAGCATATTTTTCGCTGAAATAATCCGAGTTGAATATGCCTTGAAGCTTCTTCAGTTGTTCGGCGTCATGTGCCGATGAAGGATATTGCATATCCAGTTTGAATGTACATCCGGGTTTGGTTGTGTCGTTAAATAAATGACTGGTCGTATCCAGACGGATATCGGAAAACTGGATGTCATTTTCTTTTAAAGGTTCATTCTTTTTGCAACTGCCTAAAAACAGCGAAAAGAAAAGAAACAGACCGAAAGTCTTCAGAGCTGAAAGTTGATTCATAGTTCAGCGTTTAAATTTTTTACATTATAATATAGAAGATAAAATAAGAGCCTTTTACTCTACATTGAGAACTCAAAGATAACAATAATCTAAGTACAAACGATAAATCTTCTTTTTAGGTTTTGCCATCATTTGCCTAACTCGTTTAGAGAGAATGATATCGGTTTTCATTGTCGTTCGGATTGGTTAAAATCGCTCCGTTATATCCGATCGAATCCGCTCTGTTCGCTTCATTTTTTAGAATAAACGCGCGAATATGTCGTTCTGTTTGATAATGAATGAGTAAGGCGCTTGTTAATTTTACTTTTATTCATTAAGTTTGCATTGTGAGAAGAATCTGGCAAATCATATCATTATGTCTTATGACACTGATCGCCGTTGAGACCATCGGTTTCAATTTGGTTGGTTATTGTTGCGGAAAAACCGAAATGTATTCGGCTTTTTCCGAATTGCAGACATGTGCCGATGATTGTACGGCTCATCACCATCATTTAGAAGATCACTCCCATTGCGCCGATCATGATGAACCGGGAATTCATTCTCATCATCACCATCATGGTTGTATGCAATCCTCTTATGTTCAACTTCGGACCATCGAAAAAAAGGTTTATGAAAATAATCTGATCCCTGTATTTCTTCCGATTTTGATCTCTTTCTACGAAATGGCCGCTCCGGCCAACCGTGCGGTGGACTTTGCCATAGCACGTTCCCAAAAGGTTCCACCCAAACCCGGGCGGGATATTTTGGCAAAACACTCCATACTTCTGATTTAAATTCGTCATTGTGGTCGTGACAACAGGATTATTTTCTGTTGCCACTTGTCGTATGTCTGCTTCTCAGATCAACGACTCTATTCTGTAATTGCCCTTCATGGGTCTGAATAACTACAATGACGTTGAAAAATGAAACATATCAAATTAATTTTTGCTCTTATTATCAGTACCTTAATCAATGGTGCGGCTCTTTATGCTTCTTCCCCGGTCAAAGGTGTCGTAAAAGACAAAGACAATAATCCCGTTATCGGTGCCAATGTTTGGTGGTTGGGTACCAATGTCGGAGCTACGACCAATACAGATGGTGTTTTCGAAATCAAACCTTCCGAAAATACCGAGAAACTATTGGTTAGCTACATCGGATTCTCTACCGATACCATCCTCGTGACCAATCCTGCTAATTATCTGGATGTCGTTTTGGGTGGCGAAGTCGCCCTCAACGAAGTGGTGGTCAGCGAGCGCAAACTGTCTACTCTGACCTCGCGTATCGATCCGCTTCAGACTCAAAAGATCACTTACGACGAACTCTGCCGCGCTGCATGCTGCAACTTGGCCGAAAGCTTCGAAACCAACCCGTCTGTTGACGTTTCTTACAGTGATGCTGCTACAGGAGCCCGCCAGATTCGATTGCTCGGATTGGCAGGTACTTATGTGCAGATGCTTACCGAGCAGTTCCCGAATCTCCAGGGTGCGGCGTCTCCGTTCGGTTTGAGTTATGTCCCGGGACCATGGATGGAAAGTATTCAGGTTTCAAAAGGAACCTCTTCCGTAAAGAATGGATACGAGGCCTTGACCGGTCAGATCAATATCGAATATAAAAAACCGCAGACTTCCGATCCGCTTTCGATCAACCTGTTCGGAGCGAGCACGGGTCGCCTCGAAGGCAATGCCGATGCCAATATCAAAGTGAACGATAAACTGGCTACCGGGCTTTTACTCCATTATTCTCGCGAGAAAGAAGATCACGATAGCAATGACGATGGTTTCCTGGATATGCCAAAGACGGAGCAGTTCAACGGAATGAACCGTTGGTATTACATCAACGGCGATTATATCTTCCAGGCGTTAGCGAATGTAATGCACGAAAAGCGCGAGAGCGGTCAGTTCTCTCACGATAAATCTCATCCGATCGTCGATCCTTACAAAATCGGAATCGAAACCAACCGTGGATTCTTCTTTACCAAAAACGGCTATATCTTCAACCGCGAGAAAAATACCAGCATGGCGTTGCTTCTTTCCGGAAGTTATCACAATCAGGATTCTCATTTCGGTCGCACGATTTACGATGTCAATCAAAAGAATATATATGCCAATCTGATCTTCGAAACCGAGTTTACCCCTGTCCATAAAATCAGCACGGGTGCCAGCTTCGTCTATGATCATTACAAAGAAAAACTCGGTGAGGCGAAAGCTGTAGGCATTGAAAATCTAAAACTTCTCCGGAATGAATCCGTAGTTGGCGTTTACGGACAATACACTTTTACTCCGAGCGATAAGTTTACTTTTCTGGCAGGTGTTCGTGGAGATGTTCATAGCGAACATGGCTTCTTCGTAACTCCGCGTATGCATGTTAAATATTCACCTTTCGGCGATTATTTAAATCTTCGTGCGTCGGTCGGTAAAGGATACCGCGTTGCCAATATTCTGGTGGAAAACAGTTATCTGCTCGCGAGTAGCCGAAAAATGATTTTCGAGAAAGATCTCGATCCGTTCGAGTCCGCATGGAATTATGGTGCGAGTGCTCACGTTACCTTTCCGCTTTTCTCGCGCGATCTTTCCATCATGCTCGAGTGGTATTATACCGATTTCCAAAAACAGGTGGTAGCGGATATGGAAGATCCCCAAGCCGTACGTTTCTACAATCTCGATGGCCGTTCTTATGCTCAAAATGCCCAGATCGAAGTCTCATATCCGTTCTTCCGTGGATTTACCCTGACAGGAGCTTTCCGTTGGACCGATGTCAAGACCACTTACGATGGCGAGTTGAAACAGAAACCGCTTACCAACGAATACAAAGGATTGTTGACCGCTTCTTATCAGACCAAATTGAAAAAATGGCAGTTTGATGTGACGAGTCAACTCAACGGAAAAGGTCGTTTGCCCAATCCGGGGCCCGATCCGCTTTGGGAGGAAAATTTCCCATCATTTGTTACGCTCAATGCGCAGGTTACCAAATACTTCAGAACGTGGTCGATCTATGTCGGCGGAGAGAACCTGACCGGATATAAGCAAAAAAATACGATCATCGATGCCGGCAATCCTTGGGGCGAAGATTCCCGTTTCGACGGTACGATGGTCTGGGGGCCCGTTCACGGAGCTAAATTCTATGTGGGCGTACGTTGGTCCATCCCGAAAAAAGATTAATTATCTCTTATTATAAACCCAATAAATTATTCCTATGAAAATGAGAAAAACATTCGGAATTATTGCGGCGCTATTCATGTCTTTCACGCTGGTAATCCCGGCTATGGCTGCCGACACAGAGAAAAAAGAAAAAAAAGGTCAGGCAACTACTATCTTTCGTATGGAAATAGATTGTCAGTCATGTGTTAATAACATCGAAAAGAATATTCCTTGGGAAAAAGGCGTAACCGATATGAAATGTGATATCAAGACACAGACTGTAGAAGTTACCTACAAAACATCTCGCACCAACGATTCAACCTTGATCGCTGCGTTCAAGAAACTAGGCAAAGATGCTGTCGTGATCACCGAAGAACAGAAAAATGAAGTGAAGGAGCACGATTGTTCCGGACACGATCATTCTCATTCACACTGATCACACCCCCATATCATCACGGTCCTTTAAGAATGGGACCATTCATTTTCCCTCCTTACTTATTCACTTATACAGAAGCATTCCGCCTTGTGCGGAATGCTTTTTTTATATCGATCTCCTCCTTGTCGAGGGTGAGTTCGTCATATTATCCATATAGCTTCAGCGGTCATCTCGAATCAAAAACACATCGTTTCGCTTATTTATTATTCCTTATCAACTATCCTATTTATTCCTAAATCGATTACCGTTTGAGAATCAATTTGATAAATAGCCGGAAACCGAATTCTTTCTTGAGTTGTTGTAGCATTATATCATAATCCCAAACCAATTCATTATGATCAACATCAATATCATTCATGCAGACCAACAAGCAACTCAGGCCTTGCATGCCGATTCTCGTCTGCATCCGGTCAAAGGTGGCAACGCGTTTATTCAAGCCGGTTCTCTCGGTCCTGTTTCATGGGCATTCGTGACGGAAGACGTCTATTTCCCCGTACACCGGAAAGGTGCGTTCGATTTTTACATCTATTCCGTATGTCAGGCTCATGCTACGGGCGATCTGATGGGCGAACATCGTCTCAAAGCCGGCGATATGCTTGTCATGCAGTCGGGTAGTGTCGATTATCCGGTCGTGAAACCGATTGGTCCGAAGTTCTGCGCGTTTGAGTTTTGGTATTCCACCTCAGGTTTGTTGCAGGGAAATGAAACCCCCGATTTTATCAAGATCGTCAATCGCGATTTCCCACACGCTTTGATTGGAGGAGTCACGATCAAACATCTTTTTGGCGATGAGGCTCCAATCAACAATATCAATGATCTGAAAATTACCGAAATAAGAATTCCTGAGGATAATGTTTATACCTTTGATATTCAAGCCGGTCGTAAAACGGGCATATTTGTCA
>CAMTOW010000037.1 GCA_947074245.1 uncultured Bacteroidales bacterium
AAGACTTCTGGCTATCTGCGATGAATGGTTGGCTCCCGATCTCGAAGGTATTACGCGCACAGAGGATATTCGAAAGATTAATCTTAAAGAGGCACTCGATTATCATCGTTCATTCGAACTTCAGCAGCAGGCCGCGGCGTTGGCTCCCGAGCGGATCGAGGTGCCGAGCGGGTCGATGATCAGGATCAGCTATGAGGACAATGGTGCGCAACAGGTATTGGCGGTTCGACTTCAGGAGTGTTTCGGATGGAAAAATACCCCACGGGTTTGTGAAGGTGAAGTTTCGGTCGTGATGCATTTGCTTTCTCCTGGATTCAAACCCGTACAGATTACATCTGATCTGGCCAGTTTCTGGCAGAATGCCTATTTCGATGTCAAGAAAGAGTTGAAGCGCCGCTATCCGAAGCACGTTTGGCCCGACGATCCGGAAAACGAACCGCCTACGCGCGGTCCGAAACGAAGAAACTGATTTGTCTTTCCAATAGCATACAAAAAATCCCCCCGAACGGCAGGTTGAATACTGCTGTTCGGGGGGATTTTTATTGATCGGAAGAAGATTATAATTCGATCTCGTTTTCCTTTTTCATCGGATTGTCCCGTTTGAACTTCGACGGAATGCAATCGTATTCTTCTTTAAAGTATTTGGCGAACTGTTTCGGAGATAATCCGATCCGATATGCGATCTCGGAGATGCTGTAATCGGTTTGTTCTAAAAGCTGACGACCGCGCTTGATGCGTAAGATTCGGATAAATTCGATCGGTGACTTACCGGTGATCAACATCAGTTTCTTATAAAGGTGTCCTCGGCTCATACCGACATAAGTACTCAGTTCTTCTACCGAGAATTCGGAGTTATCCATATTTTTCTCGACAGCCTCGATCGCTTTTTCAATGAGTTGCTTATCCAGATTGCTCACCGTGATCTCGGCGGGAGAAACATCGACTTTGGTGAATTTCTCGTGATTGGTAAGAGTCCATTTCAGCAGTTTCTCGATTTTGAGCAACAAGATCTCCAGGTTGAACGGTTTGGTGATATACTCGTCAGCCCCCTCTTTGAGTCCGCAGATAATGTGTTCGTCGGCCGTTCGGGCGGTAAGGAGTATAACGGGGATATGCGAGAAGCGAATCTCTTTTTTGATACGCTGGCATAACTCCATCCCGTCCATCTGCGGCATCATTACGTCGCTGATTACGATTTGAACGCTATTCTGTGCCAGAACATCTAAAGCCTCTACGCCATCACATGCCGTCAATACCCGATATTTGTCTTTCAGGCAAGACGATAGGAATTTGCGAAAATCATCGTTGTCTTCGACGATCAGGATCTGTTTTTTCTCATTGGTGTCAGCGCCGTGAATCGACTCAGTCAGATGATCGTCTTCAAACAAATCGTTTACCGGTTGATCTTCCTCTTCCATTTGTGATTCAAACGGCAGGGTGATGGTAAATATCGAACCGCATGGCTGATTGTCATGTACCGAAATTTGTCCGTTGTGCATCAACACATATTCTTTGACGATATGCAGCCCGATTCCATTGCCGATATACGGTGTTTCACTATGGCTCTCCTGAAAGAACCGGTCGAAGATCAATTCTTTATTCTGATCGAGAATACCGATACCCGTATCTGCGACTTCAATTCGGATCGACTCTTGATTTTCCGAACGACACTTATCGACCGTTACCCGAATCAAACCGTTCTTATGATTATACTTCAGCGCGTTTGATAAAAGATTCAAAAGAATCCGGCGCATTTTGCTCTGATCGAAATTCATCTCCAATACGGGATATCGGATATCCATCTCGAGTCGGATATCGTTTTTGATTGAAAGCGCCTTGAACGCTTCGCATGTATCTCGGATAAACTCCGCGAGATTTCCATATTTCGGAGCGAGCTGCATCTTATGTTGATCCAGCTTACGGAAATCGAGCAATTGATTCACTTCATTTAGCAGGATTGACGTATTCCGATACATGATATCCCGTTCCTCGCGGAAAGGAAAAGTGCTATCTTCCGATAATAGTTTTTCCAAAGGCGTGATAATCAATGATAACGGCGTGCGGATATCATGGCTTACATTGGTGAAGAATCGCATTTTGGCTTCGTCCATTTCATGAAGTTTCGCTATTTCCATCTCTTTCTTTTGCAAACAAAGCGTTTCGATATGCTTCTTTCTGATCCGGTAAAAGATCAGAGCGATGATGATTAATAGAAAAATTCCATAAGAGACATAAGCCGAAGTCGACAACCAAAATGGAGGTCGAACATTGATGATGAAGGTTGTTTCCTGATTATTCTTGTGCGGATAGCTTTCGTTTATTTTGATTTGCAATTGATGCTTTCCGGGGGATAGTTTGTTGAAATATAATCGGTTGCCTTCCAGTTTGATCCATTCATCCTTTTCGCCCAAACGATATAAATACTCCAGTTTATGCAGATTGACATAATCCATTGCCGAAAACTCCAATGCGAAATTACTGTCGGAATAATCGACGGTAATCTCTTCGAGCAGCTGAATGTTCTTATGCAACAGGATACGGCCGTCGGGAAGCGGCGTATCGACACTCACCAATTGATTGGCAAGATATAAACCGGTGATCATGATCTTATGATCGCTGGATTTTAAATCATTTGAATTCGGATTGATCTTCAGGTATCCGATCGAACCGCCGATCAGAATCTCTTTGTTTTTTTTACAGGCGATCGAGAAGTTATTGAACGTATAATTGTCGATACCGTCTTTTTCAAAAAAAGCGTAACACTGATAACGCGGGCCTCCGATGTTTTCTTCATGGACGGGATTGATATAGGTGATACCGTGATCGGTAGCGACCCAGATTTTATTATCGTTATCTTCGATAATCGCCCGGATGTTATTGTGCGATAAACCGTTCTTGACGCTCAAGTGAATCAGTTCGTCGGTCTTCGGATTATAAATATTGATACCGTTACGCCCCCCCAGCCACAATTGTTTTTTCGAATCTTGATAAATACAATTTACAAAATCATCATGGGTGATCTCTTTTCCGGCGCGGGTACGGATCATTCGGGTTATGTCGCGAGACTGGATATGAATGGTGTATAGTCCCGAGCTTGTTGCGATGTATAGATAATCACCGTCAATGTATGATAAGTCGGCGATATAATTGGTTACGATCTTGGAGTTTGTATAGTTGTAATTGTCGATTGTACCGTTTGTATTCAGGCAGAACACACCTTGGGTGAAAGTAGCAAACCAGACGTTTCCTAATCGGTCTTCCGTGATCCGCCGGATATATAACGGGATGTTTTTAGATTTATCGGTAATGAAAGACTCCAAAAGGCGAAACTGTCCGTTCTTATAATAATAGGCTCCGTCGCCGAAACTTCCCCACCAGATTCCGTTTTGAGAATCGGTATAGGCGCATACCGTCAGATTGGAAGGTATATATTTCTCCTGCGCCGTATAATAGGTATACGTATTCTTTTTTTCGTCATATCGGGCTACCCCTTCGCCATCGAACCCGAACCAAAGATTTCCGTCGTTGTCTTCGATCAGGCAACTGATGTCTTCTTTTTTAGGGCATGCCAGGTTTTCAAAAATGAAGTTGTTCAGGCAGGAATATGCCACGCCTTGTTTACTCATACCGATCCACATGATATCCCGCGCGTCTTTGTAAAAACAGGTGATATGATTGGTGGGTAAAGAGAATTTCTGCTGGGCATTTCGGGTGATGTGAGTCAATCTGCTTTCATCTTTATAGCGAATGAATATACCCAGATTATCGGTCCCGAACCAGATATTGCCTTTTCCGTCATCCGTGACACGGGTGATGACGATATGCTTTTTAGAGATTTCATCTTGCCCGGCGTAGTTGATCCATTTTTTATCGGATGTGGAATAACACATCAATGTAGAGGAGTGGGTAATGTATAGCCACAAACAGTTTTCCGTATCCAAGTAAATATGATGGTTCAGATCGGGTATAATCAGAGCATCCGTTTCGATTGAAATCTGATTATGCAGCCAATCGATCGTACCGATGTTGCCGTCTGAAAACAACAGATAGGCATTGTAGTTCCGGCAACTCAGATCCAACAGTTCGGTTTTACCCGGCATTTCGATCGAGTAGAGTCTTTCTTCGCTGAACCGATAACAATAAATCGTGTCGATTGTAGCGCACCATAGGTTATGATCGGCATCCACATAGATCTGCTTCACGCTATCCCGTATTCCCAATGTGCTTAGCTTATCATCGATTCGATTGTCGAATTCATCTTTTTCGCGATTATAAAAACAATAGTTCACGGGGGTTTTTATCCAGATCGTACCCGACGCGTCTTCGTAGATAACTTCTACACTATTGTCATACGATCCCAAATGTTTCGTCGGATACTGTTTGAAATGATATCCGTCATAACGGTCCAGTCCGTTTTTGGAAGCGAACCACATGAAGCCATATTTATCGCATAGAATATCCTGAATATAATTGTCCGAGATTCCGGATTTAACATCCAAAACCTGAAAGGGAATCTTTTCGTAGGCAAAAAGAGAATGGGTAAAAACTAATAAAAGGCAAAAGGTGAGAATTCGTTTCATGGATCAAGTCATTGTTCAGGTGTAAAGATAGGCTGTTTGGGTATTTGGTGATGATCCCAAATGTATCCTGTATGTATGCAAATGTATTATTTATCTGATTTTAGGGTGTTTGATGTGTTTGATCGGAGCATTTGGTTGTCTGAGCGTCGAACGAATATACTCCTGTTTGTATCAAACGATATGCTGTTTTGTATGATATGACATTCGGACTATTCCGTAAATCATATCGACCATTCACTCATGTGTGGCGCATCTATATTTGCTGCATATAAATGAAGGACACAAATCAGAATGATGCTTATTGTAATTGTGTTGTTTTTTGTATTTGTATGCCGCGATAAGCGGATTGGCAGTATTGATGAATCATAGTAATACCAGAAAGAAACACATCATCTGCTCTCTTCATTAGTTTATGGCTTTTGTAAAAATGTGAGTCGATCGGCTCAATGCAATACTCTTTTGCAGGATCGTGATGATTTGCTTTTTACGAAAATCACCAAAAGTAGCATAAGTTTTTTCAATAACAAGGAGGTATTTAGATTAAAAGATGAGAAAGAATACCATTGCGTTTTCTTACGGGCGAAACTGAGAAGCGCAATGTGTATAGGTGAGGAGTGCGTTTCATGAGAGGTTAAACCGCTTTGCCCTCGGGCAAGGGCAAAGCCGGTTTAATTTATGGAGAGGCTTATCATTATGCTGGAAATATCAACTGAAAATATCATAATCGACCAACTGAATATTAAATGGGAATAAATATTTATAAGTATGTATGTTTAATTATTAATCTTAATTTTTCTAATCAATGAAAAACTTGATGAGTATTGATAGTAGTTCGGAGAAGCTCCGACGGCTATGTGCGGTATTGCTGTTTTCTGTTTTTGCAGTGATGGCTTATGCACAAAACAAAACGGTATCGGGTGTCGTTGTGGATGCTTCGGGAGAACCGGTCATTGGAGCCAATGTGCTTCAAAAAGGAACGACCAACGGAACTATGACGGATTACGATGGTAAATTCTCACTCGAAGTACCGAATGGAACAACACTGGAATTCTCTTATATCGGATGTATCCCTCAATCGATCAAATACAACGGTGAGGCGACGATGAAAGTGGTGTTGAAAGAAGACACTCAAGCTCTCGACGAAGTTGTAGTAGTGGGTTATGGGGTAATGAAGAAAAGCGACCTGACCGGTAGTGTCGGTAAGATGGATGTCGCAGAATTGAAAAAAGTTTCTACGCTGGATGCTGCTCAGGCGATGCAGGGTAGATTGGCCGGAGTAAATGTAATCTCCAATTCGGGAAGTCCCGGCGCCGGGGCTACGATCCGTATCCGTGGTATCGGTACGATCAACAATTCAGATCCGCTTTATATCGTAGATGGTTTTCCATGCAGCGATATCAGCCATGTTTCTCCGAGCGATATCGAAAGTATGGAGGTGTTGAAAGATGCTTCTGCAACCGCTATTTACGGTTCCCGTGGTGCGAATGGTGTTATCCTGGTAAAGACGAAAACCGGTAAGAGCGGAAATCAGGGATCGAAATTCGCGATTCAGGCGAACACTTATTGGGGCGTTTCTCACATGGCTAAGAAATATGAGTTGGCGGACGCTACTCAGTTTGCTAACGCGTATCGCGAATTGAACGGTACTTTAACAGACGAGCAGTTCGGAAACGATTATGCGATCGTTCAGCATGTACTCGACAGCCATAAAGCAGGAAACTATCTGAAAGGTACTGATTGGCAGGATGAAGTGACCCGCGATGCGTTCTCTCAACGTTATAATGTGAGTCTTCAGGGTGTCGGCGAAAACTACGATTACAATCAGGGTGTAACCTTTTCGAAAGAAGAGGGTATTATGAAGGGTTCCGAATTGAAGAAATTCATGTTCCATTCCAATAATACATACAGTCTGGCTAAAAATGTGAAACTCGGTTTGAACATGAACTATGTATGGTACAAAAAACCGGGCGAACAGGAAAACGATTTCTATGGCGGCGTATTGCCGGGTGCATTACGTAGCGACCCGATTTCTGCGGCCTATGATTCTTATACCGATTTCTTCGGTGAAATCTATTACTCTCCGTCTTCAACCAACCCGGCTTTGGCGATTTGGCAGAACAAATACGCTCATACGTTGGAACATCGTTTCTTGGGGAATTTCTTCTTCCAGGTAGACGACCTGTTGGTGAAAGGTTTGACATTCCGTGCTCAATACGGACAGATCTATACGTTCAATGAAGAGAAAAAATATTTGCCACAATATATGATTACGGCAAATCAGAAAAACGATAAGTCTTCGCTTTATCAACGACGCAATAACGGAAATACTTGGGCGAATACCAATTATTTCGCCTACAATGGTAAAGTAAGCTTGTTGAATATCGGTGCAACGCTGGGTATGGAACTTCAGTCGAATTCATGGACCGACCTTTGGGCGACAGGGTATGATGTGCCTGAAAATGCCGATCTGCTTTATATGGATGCTCACAAAGATGCGGAAAACTTCCAATTGGGCGGTGCTAAGAGCCACAACAGACTCGCTTCTTACTTCTTCCGTACGAATCTTTCTTGGGATGGTCGATATATGTTGACCGGTACCGTGCGTGCCGACGGTTCTTCACGATTCAAGAAAAGCGAGAGATGGGGATGGTTCCCTTCATTCTCCGCAGGATGGAATGTAGCCAACGAAGCGTTTATGGAATCCAGCAACGACTGGTTGTCTCAATTGAAACTGCGTGCCGGTTGGGGTCGTGTTGGTAATCAAGACAGTGCAGGTGATTTCGGATACATTGCCAGTGTGAAAGGGGGCTATACCTATGTATTCAACGGTCGTCCGGTAGAGGGTGCCGTGCAGGAACAGCTTCCGAATGCTGAATTGACTTGGGAAACTTCCGAACAATATAACGTAGGTTTCGACTACGGGTTCTTCAATAATAAACTGACGGGTAATGTGGATCTGTTCCTTCGTAAGACGAAAGATATGATCCTGAGCACTCCGATTCCGCTTTATGCAGGTAAAAGACGCCCGATGATCAATGCCGGAACGATGGAAAACAAAGGGATTGAGCTTTCGATCAACTATCAGGATAAAATCGGCGACTGGACTTACTCGGTAGGCGCGAATGCGACTTGGATTAAGAATAAAGTTACCAGCTTGGCTGGTGGCGATCCGATCCGTTCGGGTAGCGTAGGTCGTATCGGTAATACGACCAAAACCGAAGAGGGCAGAGAAATCGCTTACTATTATGGATACAAAACAGGTGGTATCTTCAAGACTCAGGCCGATCTGGATGCTTATGTAACCAAAGATGGTACTCCGATTACGGGTCCCGGTGGTGTTCGTCCGGAATTAGGTGACGTCATGTATCTTGATTTGGACGGAGATGGCAAAATCACAGACGGGGATATGGCATACTTAGGTAGCGCGAGTCCGAAAATGACCGGTGGATTCAACTTGAATGTCGGTTATAAAGGATTCGATCTGACAACCTTCTGGACCTATTCGGTAGGAAATAAAATCGTAAACAGTATGTATCAGACGCTATACAGCTCAAGAATGTTTGAAGCGAATATCAGCAGAGATATGGCTTTGAATCACTGGAGCGAATCCAATCCGAATGGAAATCTTCCTCGTCTGACGAAAGCCGATCCGAACAAAAACGATGAGACGTTCAGCGATAGAATGGTAGAAAAAGGCTCTTATCTGCGTATCAAACAGATCCAGTTGGGATATACTTTGCCATCGAAACTGACTGAGAAAGCTTACATCAAACAGGTTCGTTTCTTCGCGGCGGTAGATAATCTGCATACGTTCACCAAATACAGCGGTCTGGATCCGGAAGTATTCGGATTGTTCGGTAATCCGCTTTATTACGGAGTTGATATGGTAACCTATCCGCAGCCACGTACATTCTCCTTCGGGTTTAATCTTACTTTATAAGTATTCGACTAATTATGAAAAACATCAAACAATATACGACGGTCTTTGCGCTTAGCCTTGCTTTGGCTTCTTGTAATGACTTCCTGGATCTGAAACCGCAGGGATCAGAAAACAGCGACAACTATTTCGAACTCCAAAGCAACGCGGTTTATGCGGTAAACGGAGTCTATGATATGCTTCAGTTGGATGAAGGTGCCGGTCCCGACGGACAATGGATGGCTCACCATCATGACTTCTTTTTGGGCGATTTGATTTCAGACGACTCCGAAAAAGGCAGTAACGACGGTGATATGGTTTCTCTGCTTCAATTGATCAGCGGTAAGGCTACTGCATCGGATGGCCAGGCGGAATCTTTCTGGATCCACGGATATTGGGGCGTTTCTCGTGCCAACTGGGTGATCGAAGGTTTGCAGGCTGCGAAGTGGAATCCTACGCTTCGAGATCGGTTGTACGGCGAAGCTCTTTTCCTGAGAGCTTATTTCAACTGGTATCTGGTTCGTACGTTCGGGCCGATTCCGTTGTTCACCTCATCGGTAATGCCTTCCGATTTCGGAAAAGTGGGACGTTCTTCCGTGAACGCGGTTTATACGCAGATCGCTGCCGATTTGAACGAAGCAATCGATCTTCTTCCCGAAAGAAGTCAATATGACGTTGCCGAGATGGGGCGTGCTACCAAAGGTGCCGCTCGCGGATTATTGGCCCGTGTCTATATGTATCAGATCGGAACCGATCCGGACAATACGAGCGTAAGCTGGCAGAATGTATATGATGTGACCAACGATATCATCGCTTCGGGCGAATATCGTTTGCTTAAGAACTATGCCGAACTGCTCGAAACCGAAAATAAGAACTCAGAAGAGGCCGTTTTTGAAATTCAGTTTGGAATAGGGTCTACGGATGAGGCTCCGGGATCTATCGGAACCAACTATTATCAGTTTCAGGGAAATCGCAAAGACGATTCGGGCTGGGGTTTCAATAATCCGACGAAGAGTTTATACGAAGCTTTCGAAGCAGGCGACCCGCGTTTGTCTTGTACCGTTTATGGCGAAAACTTCAATAATGGAATCCTTTACGGCGAAAAGAAGAAATTTGATCGCAAAGAGCAAGGTTCAGACTGGATGAACCGTAAAGCGGCTTTACCTGAAAAACCGGCATTGGCGAAAGCAGCCGACCGCAATATCAAAGTGATCCGTTATGCGGATGTGTTGTTGATGAACGCCGAAGCGGCTTATTATATCAACAAACCGGCCGAAGCGCGTACTCGCGTGAATCAGGTTCGTCAGCGTGCCCGCAATAGTTCTTTTTGCATGGGATACGCCGAAAATAAGAAAGACTACAGTGCATACCCCGAAGATGCAAGTTCCATTCTTCCGGATTTGAGTCAGAGCCTGAGTGGCGATGCGCTTCTTGAAGCGATCTGGCAGGAAAGACGTGTCGAGCTGGCGATGGAATCGCTTCGTTTCTTCGATCTGGTTCGTACCGGACGTTTCATTCAGACGATGGAGCAGGAGAAAGAGGTGCAGCGCGCTGCCGGAGGTAAATACGATGAGTTCTACGGTGCTTCTGTCAATGAGTTTTTCAAAGGCATCGGCAATACGCTTTCTTCCAAATGTCTCAACGGACCGAATGGAAATAAAGTTTATGTCCTTCCTATTCCGCTAACGGAAGTTCAGTCTTGGGGACTTGAACAAAATCCTGGGTATAATTAACCGGTAAAAATCTAATGTTCATGTAAAAGAATTTTATATATACCCTCTTCCTCTCAC
>CAMTOW010000038.1 GCA_947074245.1 uncultured Bacteroidales bacterium
AAAAAAGCGCATCCGCCATAAAGACGGATGCGCTCAATACATAATTTAAAAAACAAGATGGACTCTTACCCCATCGCAGCGTTTATCGCACGATTTTGATTGCAAGAGCTTCACCATCTACCAATGCTTTCACAATATATACGCCCGAAGCAAGAACACCCATATCTACTGACGTTCCGTTCGGTTGAATTTGTTTGCACAATGCGCCGGTATGATTGTAAACAGCTACCTGCGTACAATTTTCAGGGATTACCAGATTTTGGTTTGCCGCGTCGTAAATCAACTGAGATTTACCCGCGATGATATCATTTACACTCGCTTCGTAATTTGAAAACTCCATAATCCACGGCAAACGACCTCCGTTATCCGAGAAACCACAGATTACATCGCCCGAAGCTGAAATACGACGAGGAGTAAACAGCGGATGCAACGGAGCCTCGCCGGTCAATGATTCATAGTAATCATCCATGTTGTAATATTCTCCGTCAACGATAATAAACGGAAAACGCTCGGTAAAGAAACTACCTGTTTCAAATCCGATCACGACAGAACCATCATTCGTAATACCACAGGCAGAACCACCCGAACGACCTATGGAAACAGGAATCAACTCAACATCCGACGATTCTCTAGACCAGATATACGGCAGACCTCCTATATATTCCGCTTCTACGTCGGCATCATAATAATTCCCGACAACGTATGCCCCATTACGAGCCACACTTCCGACATTGGCAGAAGCTCCGACTTTAGTTAAAGCTCCATCTACCCAAATACCGACAGGGCCATAATAAGAGTCACCCAACCAACCCGCGATGACACGGCCGTCATCAGACATTCCGTTACAGATAGCACCGCTACCTCCCGATCCGCCCATATCCAAGCGCTGAGAAAGCAAACCGTCTACCCATACTACCGGCTCGTAGCGGAACTGCTGCAACGCGTTGAGCGCTCCACTCATAATAGAGCCGTCTGGGCTTATCGCCATAACCGCGCCATTAAAGTTTTGAGGATTCCAAGCGCATCCGGCAATCGGCTCGGGGAAATGCCACTTACCGTCTTTAAAATAAGCCTCACGAATAATCGGCTTACCTTCTACAATCATATCAGGGTCACTAACCGTACCGCCGATGATACCATTATCACTTATATCGTAAGCTGACGCAAACAATGGATACTCCGGATGTTCCAATTCAGGTAGCTGAACCAACTCTTTATTCAATCTATCATAATAAAACACCCGTCCGGTTGCCGGATTTTCTCCCACGATATATCGCCCGTTTGAGGATATGGCAGAGAAAAACGCACCATTCATGTTTTCGTCATCAAAATACTGCAAGGTTACATTTTCATTTTGTCCGATTAGAGAAGAAGTAAATCCAGCAGCAACTAAAAGTGTAAAAATCTTTTTCATATTAAAACAAATTATTGGATAAAAATGAAATTTATACAATGATATAAAATATTTCATTACAACCCGCTTTCGATTGATTTATATTAACTAAATAATATTTTTAATTTTAAAACTAACAAGATTTAATTAACACCTTTGCTGCCTTGAAATGTCAAATATTCCGACAAAAAGCATCCGCTTTTTGTTAATTTGCCCGATGTGTAAAAAAAAATCCGCATATCGATTCAACAGATCCGTTGAATCGAAATGCGGAATATTCTATAAAGTAGTATTTGTGCGAAAAGACAAAGAGACAATCCGTCAAATACGGATCAACCCATTCTTAAAAAATTAATCCAAAAAGCGTTTGGTAATCCCTTCGTAATGATCGATACGACGGTCACGAAGGAACGGCCACCAGCGACGCACATTCTCAGATCGCGCCATATCAACTTCTACGACGGTATTTATCGCTTCGTTATTTGGCGCTTCGAATAGCAGTTCTCCCTGCGGACCGGCCACGAAACTATTTCCCCAGAAGGTAATGCCGTTGGTTTGACCCGACGGATCGGGCTCCCATCCGGTACGGTTTACCGAAACAACAGGCAGTCCGTTGGCCACGGCATGCCCGCGCTGAGAAATCACCCATGCGCCGAGCTGTCTGCTTTTCTCTTCGTCGGTATCCGAACTTTCCCAACCGATCGCCGTAGGGTAAATCAATAGATCCGCTCCGCGCAAAGCCATCAGACGGGCAGCTTCGGGATACCATTGATCCCAACACACCAATACGCCCAGTTTCCCGATTGACGTCTGAATCGGCTCGAATCCCAAATCGCCATGCGTGAAATAAAATTTCTCATAATACGCCGGATCGTCCGGAATATGCATCTTGCGATATTTTCCGGCTATCGAACCGTCTTTATCAAACACAACGGCTGTATTGTGATACAATCCGGCCGCGCGACGCTCAAAAAGAGAAGTTACCAATACGATACCCAGTTCTTTGGCAATCGCTCCGTAAAACTCGGTCGATGGGCCGGGAATCGGTTCTGCCAAATCAAACAGATCCGTATTTTCCGTTTGGCAGAAATAAGGAGTGTTATGCAGTTCTTGCAAAACAACCAGTTCGGCTCCTTTCTTCGCACAATCGTGAATATTATCGTATAGTTTCTTCAGATTTTCTTTCTTATCCTCCGAACAGGTCTGCTGCACCAGACCCACTTTTATTGTTTTTGCCATAATTCTCTGATTATTAAAAGTAAAAAATAAGATTCCTTCCATCACAGACGGTCGGATCAGCGGTTTATCAACTCAATACGTTTTCCGGAAATTGCATCGTCACGCAATGAAGCGACCCATGCTGCTTGATCAGCGCCGAACAGTCAATACCGATGATCTCATGTGCCGGGAAGGCCAACTGAAGCGCCAAACGGGCTTTCTCATCATTTTCCGGCTGACTGTATGTCGGATACAACACCACCTGGTTCATGATCAAAAAATTAGCATAGGTTGCAGGAAGACGTTCGCCATCGAAATAAACCGCTTCTGCCATTGGCAGCGGAATGAGTCGATACGGCTTTCCGTCCAGTGTGCGGAACGTTGCAAGTTGTTCCTCCATCTGCTCCAACGCTTCGTAATGCTCGTCGATCGGATCGTCGCATTTCACATAAACGATCGTATGATCGGGACAAAGACGCGCCAACGTATCAATATGGCTATCGGTATCATCTCCGGCAAGATAGCCGTGATCTACCCATAATACTTGTTTGAGGTGAAACGCTTTTTTGAGATAATCTTCAATCTGAAGCTTATTCCATTCGCCGTTTCGATTTTTCGAAAGCAGACATTCGGACGTTGTCAGCAAAGTGCCTTCACCATCCGACTCGATACCTCCGCCTTCCAAAACAAAATTCAGACGATTATCGTATTCGCCATGAAATACGCCTGCGTCATAGCTTGCGGATGTAATCAGGTTATCGTAATTGGCTGCGAACTTAAGCCCCCAACCGTTAAATTTAAAATCGCAGATGACAGGCTTATTATTGCGGATGACCGTGATCGGACCATGATCGCGAGCCCATGTATCATTGGTGTCGCATACCATAAAACGAACGTTTTCCATATTCACGGAGTGTTCGATCAGACGGCGCACTTTCTCCTCATCGGGAGTAACGATCAGCAATAATTCGCGTTCTGCTATTTCACGTGCAAGATTGATATAACAGGCATTCACCTCATCAAGGATATAAGCCCAGTCTGTATCGGCATGTGGCCATGTAAGTTGAACCCCGCTCTGCGGATACCATTCTGCCGGTAAAAAAGAATTGTCGGTCATCTGTATAGTTTCAATAATGAATTTAGATGCAAAGATAAATAAGTTATCTCAATCATTTCATTTTCTGCCTGCTGAGCTCGATTAAATATATCATCTTTCAACTAAAAGTATAGAAAATTTTATTCCTGCTCCCGGCATCGGTTAATCAACTCCAATATGTTTTAATATCTTTTTGCCGCTTTCATTTGTGTTAAAAATATATTTTTTTGCTTTATTTTTATTATATTACCATTACATCAACTTAATCATTGATTTTATGAGAAATTTGTTTTTACTCTCTTTAATGGCGGGAGGTTTGCTGTCTGCCACAACTACAAGTGCGACGGTCGATGAAAATTGCTACAGACCGGGATCATGCAAAACACAAGGAATTACTGCTAAAGCAAATGTTTCGGATGCCAACACAAGGGCCAATCAAGATGTAATGGTTCCTCATCGCAAAGTGTACGGATTTTTTCTTTCCAATTTCAGTTGGGGAGGATTTGATTATGGAATGGGTGAATTCTTTATGGATCAACCCGCTAATGCGACTCTTTTGTATCCGTTCGACGGAATGGACGCGTTTTACTCCGGAGCCGTAGCCAACGGTATTTATTACGGTTGTCAATATGAATATACATTCAGCGGCCCTCCTACCCCGATGAATGTCATTGCGATCGATCTGATTACGGGAGAAAGAAAAGAGCTCGGCCCCTGGACTGCGAGCAACAGTCTGCGTCTGCAAGACATGACTTATGACGTGGCAAACAAGATCATGTATGTATGCGGGTTCAATATGGGATCGAGCATTCTATTCACATTGGATCTGGAAAACGGCTCTTTGACGGAATTAGGCACTTTGCCTAAAACGATCGGAACTCTGGCTGCGGATCGGAATGGAGTTTTATATGGCATATCTCAAACGGGCGTATTATACCGAATAGATCCGCAGACGACAGAAACCACAGAAGTGCTTGATCTGGGGTTGGGCAGCCTGTCTGGAGCGCAGACGATGGAGTTTGACCTGACCGACAACACATTGTATTGGGCAGCCAACTTAAGTTCGGATTATAGAAATTATGTGCTCTATAAAATGAATGTCGAAGACGAAAATATCTCTCCCGAAATGATCGGACCGATCGGCGGAAACAATAGCGAAACGGTATTTAAAGGAATGTATATTCCGTTCGTACTGGCTGGTGAAAACGCGCCTGCCGCACCAACTGAAATCAGTGTGACAGCTGCAGATGACGCGCAGTTAAAAGCGTTTATCAAAGCGAAAGCTCCTACAAAATCGTTCGGCGGAGAAGATCTCTCTTCGATAAACTCATTACGCATCTATCGCAACAACGAACTGATTGCAGACATACCGGCGACGGAAGTAGGTGAATTCATTGAATATACGGATGAAGTTCCGGCTAATGCGGAGTTTCGATATGCGATCTGTGCGACCAACGATACCGGCGAAGGTGAGAAATATTACATCAGCAGATATGTAGGTGAAGATGCTCCGGAAAGAGTACTCAATGTATCCATATTCCCGAGCGATGGTTGTAGTGAAGTGACGCTCACTTGGGATAAACCGCAAATCGGATTGCATGGAGGCAGCTTCAAAGAAGAGAACATCTCGTATCGAATCAAACGCTATCCGGATGAAGTAACGATTGCCGATCAGTTGAAGGATTGCGGCTTTACGGATGAGAATATCCCTGCATTACAGGCTTATTATTATGAGATTGTAGCATACAATGACGCGGGTAGCTCTTCTTATTACACGAACTACCTGATTGCCGGCCCATCGATGGCGGTTCCGTTCACCGACTATTTCGACAGCTTCAATGCCGTTAGAAACATCTGGACAGCGGTCGACAATAACAACGACTCATACACCTGGCAGATCAGTTCGGGATTAGGAGCTTATGAGTTTGAAGACGGATCCAGCGCGCTTGAATATTTCATCGATCCTTATTATACGGATTATACGATTGATCAGGATGCTGACGAGTGGCTCATCTCTCCTCCGTTTACGATGACGGAAGACAAACAATACACATTCAGCTTCAAAGCAAGAAGTTTCTCGAAAGAAACGTTTGAAATTCATTTCGGATCGAAAAATACGATCGGAGCGATGACTCTTCAGGCAGAATTCGAAGTGGATGCGAACGATGCGAAAGAGTTTACCGACTATTCGGTTAATCTTCCGGTAGTCTCTACTCCGCATTGCGTAGCGATTCGTCTGACTTCTCCGTTCCCTGCCAACCGGAAATCGTTCTTCCAGCTGACGGAAGCGAATATGAAAGTCAACACGACCGATAATCTGACTGCGGATCTTTCTGAAAAACTATATGTTTACGACCGTGACGGACAGATCGCTATCAGTGGCAACTATCTATCGGCCGACATCTATGCGTCAAACGGCACGAAAATCGGATCGATGAATCAGACCAAACGAATCAGCGAATCAATGCCTAAAGGTATCTATATCGTAAATGTGAGAACCGAAACGAATATCCGCGCATTCAAAGTGGCTATCGACTGATAATAAATCCGCGATGAGAAAGAAAGCTTTCTTTAATTAAAAAGCACAAGCGATCGGATCTCATCAACATCCTGATATTGAAAAAGCCCATAAGAGCAAAATTGCTTCTATGGGCTTTTTCTTATTATATATAGGATAGGAACGAGTCCTTCATGAAAACAGTCACAAGAGGACATAAAAAAAGAGCGATCGAAAAGACAGCTCTCACTCCGGTCTGATCCGTTTCACAGCGGACATGGAACCGTATAAAAACGAAAAAGGTTGTCTCACGACAACCCATCTTCTTAACCTTAAATCTAATACCATGAAAAACACAGTACAAATGTAAGCGACTTTCGGCAACCGTGCAACACTTCGAGCATATATTTTCAAGAAAAACTGTCATTTTTATATTTTTTAATACTACCACATGTTTTTTTGCTTCTTTTCCGAGGATATCGCCTTGCAAATGCCAGTTATCGAAGGTTCTGATATAGAATGGTATGCCTCGCAAGCGTTTCGTACAAATTATATTTAAAATGAAGTCGCGTCTTATCATCTTCAATCGTTGTTTGTATCTTCGCAATCGAATTTGTTCTTAAAATAAAGTTTTCGCGAAAATGATTGATCAGGCTACCATAGACCGTATTATTGATACCGCCCAGATTGTGGACGTCGTTTCCGACTATGTATCGTTGAAGCGTCGCGGTGCCAATTACATCGGTTTATGCCCGTTCCACAATGAGAAGACGCCCTCATTCAGCGTTTCTCCGGCCAAGAATATCTGCAAATGCTTTAGTTGCGGCAAAGGTGGAAACCCGATCCATTTCATTATGGAACACGAACAACTCACGTTCGTCGAGGCATTACGTTTTCTGGCAAAGAAATACAACATCGAGATTGAAGAACGAGAATTAAGCACGGAAGAGAAGCAATCTCAGTCCGATCGCGAAGCGATGCTTATTCTTAATTCCTTCGCTCAGGAACAGTTCACCAAAAACCTGTTCGATACCGAAGAGGGTCGCAATGTCGGGTTGAGCTACTTCCACGAACGTGGTTTCCGCAACGATATCATTCGTAAATTCCAATTGGGATATAGCGTCGAACTACGCGACGGCTTTAGCCGCGAAGCACTCAAAGAAGGTTATAATCGCGATTATCTGCTTAAAACCGGTTTGAGCATGGATGGTCAAAACGGTGTTATCTACGACCGATTCCGCGGAAGGGTGATGTTTCCCATCCATACGCTTTCCGGAAAAGTACTCGCTTTCGGTGGTCGTATCCTGCGCAAAGCCGATAAGCTGGCTAAGTACGTCAATTCCCCCGAATCGGAGATCTACCACAAAAGCAACGAGCTCTACGGTATCTATTTTGCAAAAGCCGCCATCCAGAAATACGATCGATGCTTCCTGGTAGAAGGATATACCGACGTATTGTCGATGCATCAGGCCGGTATTGAAAACGTGGTCGCATCTTCGGGTACGGCTCTCACGCCGGGTCAGATACGTATGATTCATCGCTTTACGCCCAACGTTACCGTTCTTTACGATGGTGATGCCGCCGGTATCAAGGCTTCGGTCCGAGGGATCGACCTGATCCTGAAGGAAGGTTTGAATGTAAAAGTCGTTTTGCTTCCCGATGGCGAAGACCCCGACTCGTTCTCGCAAAAGCAGAGTTCAAGCGAATTCCTCAAATACATCGAAGAAAACGAAACCGATTTCATCCGTTTCAAAACCGAACTGCTCACCAGCGAAGCAAAAAACGATCCGATCAAAAAAGCGGAGATGATATCCGAGATCCTGAAAAGTATCGCCATCATCCCAGATCATATCATCCGCTCGGTTTACATTCGCGAGACCAGCCGCATTCTCGAGATGGGCGAAGAGGTGCTTATCGCCGAGATCAATAAAATCAAATTGGGCGAACTCGAAAACGAAAAGAAACCGATGTCGGCTACGGCTCGGGCTTCGTATCAGGCTCCCCCACCCGCCTCTACCGCCGAACTTCCGGCTCCGGGTCCGGCTCCTGAAGCGGTTCCGTTCCGCTCGTCGGTATTCGATCGGTTCGAACTGGCGATCATTCGCTACGTCGTCCGTTATGGCGAACAACCTGTCATGTCGGTTGCCGATGAAGAAACCGGACAGGAATATACCTATCGCGTCATCGATTACGTCATTGCCGATCTCAATCAGGATGAAATCGCCTTTCAGCATCCGCTCTATGCCCGAATGCTCCGATATGCCGAAGAAGCTGCTTCTCAGGATAACTTCGTAAGCGAAACCTTCTTTCTCAATCATCCCGATTCTGAGATCAGTCGTTTGGCGACCGATCTTGCGACTGATCGGTATACCTTGAGCAAGATTCACACGAAATTCGCCACGATCGATGAAGAGAACGATAAATTGAAAGACCTTGTCCCGCGTGCGCTTTTCGAACTCAAAGATGCGATTATCCGCATGGATATCCGTCTGATCAATGATCAGATCAAACAAGCCGGCACCGAAGGCGATATGGAAAAAGTGATGCGTCTGATGGTCAACCTCAACGAGAAGAACGAGATCCGAACGCTTCTTGCCAAGGAACTCGGCGACCGGATCATTACCCGTTTTTAAGGAGATCCCGATAGCATCGGATAGTTCAGATATCTAACCGACTCTTACTGCATCATTTGCAGTACAAGCAAATATAAAACAACAGACCCTGCTCCGGATTATTACCGTCAGCAGGGTCTGTTGTTTTATGTTCGAAACTATTTTTCTTCTGTTTTGTCCGACTAGCGGTTTTGTCAGCGCACCTCTTTCGCGGCGCGATTCCGTTTGTTGGTCTGCCAAAGCTGAATCGTATTGATAACATTCTGCCAGATCACATAGGCAGCCGGCGCGAGCGATGCCACCGGATTCAAAAACGCCTGAGTCATCCAAATCGCGAGGATCGTATTTTTCTGACCCAATGCCTGACCGCACGAAATCACATTGTCCGTCCGTTTCCCGATCGCTTTCCCCACAGCGAATTGCAGACAGCAAATGATCAACGAAGAGGATGCCAGCAAAAATTCCATCTTGAAGTCATGTCGTTCCAGATGTACCAGCGATGCCACCGTACGCCCCGTTACGATCATCAATGCGAACACCCATAGATAAAACGGCGCTTTCGAGAATCGCAACAACTGATTTTGCAGTTTCGGAAGCCCGAACCGGATTCCCCACGCTACCAACAATGGCAGAATCAGCAAGGGAAACACTTTGATGAAAATCCGCAGGAAAGCGTCCCAGAACGTCAATCCCGGAATGTCTCCGATCCAGGAAAACAAAAATGGAGCCCCGATCGCTACCCCCAAATTGCTCAGCAGGGTAAAACTGGTCAGATAAGCGATATTTCCGTTCAGCATTCCCGTAATGACCGCTGCCGATGTTGCCGTCGGAGCCAGGAAGCAAATCATGATTCCCTGCGCTACGATCGGATCCGAATGGCGAAACAGCAGATAAAACACACATGCGCTCACCAACTGAATACCGAGCAATAGGAAATGCGACTTGGTGAAACGAATCCCTTTGGGCGATAATTTGCTGAATGTAAAAAGCAACATAAAAAAAATCAGATACGGCGTAACGACCGATAGATCACTGAAAAAGTCATAAAAAATACCACCTGCCAACATCGCAAGGGGCATCATCCAATCTTTGATTTTTTGTAACACGATTCTTTATTATAATTTTATGCTGCAAAAGTAATAATTTATAAACTTGCAACATTTTATAAATATTAAATGTTTGAACTGTTACAGGTACGTTTACGTAAATATAGAATGACGTTCTTTCTTAAAACAATACTCATTTTATCGTTTCTCCTTCTTTTCATTCCATGGAGATCCCAGATCGGAAGAGCGTCGTGGAGGGAAAGAGTGTTAAGATTAGTTTAGTACACTGTGGTCACCGGATAATAAAAAAAATACAAAAA
>CAMTOW010000039.1 GCA_947074245.1 uncultured Bacteroidales bacterium
TTCGAACGAACTCAGATAAATGGTTAAACGTTGTTTTTACAAATAATCGAACGCCTAATTCAAATAATCGGTTTTACCATGCATTTTCAAAGGCTGAAGATGCGCTAAAATCGTTTGATCGCCGTTTGGAATGATTCGCTTGAGTACCGAAATCTCATCATACGGAGCGGCTTCCCGCTCGATCAGACGAATCGCGCCGACCGGACAATCTCCGATACAAGCACCCAATCCGTCGCAATACAGATCGCTGATGATCCGGGCTTTCCCGTCGATCATACGTAAGGCACCTTCATGACAACCTTTTACACAAGCTTCGCAACCCGTGCATTTCTCTTCATCTATTTCAATAATCGTTCTTTTCATAATCATGTCGGTTAGAGGTAGGGTCGGGGTAATGCGATCTTCATCGATACAAGCCCCGAGAGAAGGTAAAGATATACCGATAAATCGATATAGTAGTAACCGGAAATTCGGTGAATTGGTTTATTTCTTAGGAAAGATTAAAGGACAAAGGGGATAAAAAAACAAGCCGGCGAACGCGAAGTCCGCACGGCTTGTCCTATGGAAAGAGAAGTATTCGCAAGAGTCTTTCCCATTCGGGAAATTCTCCGTAGCTCAATTTATTTCACGATTACCTTGAATGTCTGCTGCTGTTTGTCGAAGCTGACTTTCACATAATATACGCCAGGGGTATCCATCGGGAACCGGGTCTGATCTGCCGATGTGTATCGGTTGAAGACGGACTGACCGATCTGGTTGTAGATGATCGCGTTGGTTCCTGTAGGAGCATTCAATCGGATCTCGCCTTCGTGAGCCGAAACGGCAAACGGCATGTCCGCTTTACCGATCCACATTCCGTCGAAAACCGGGTTGAGCGTATATTCCGTCAGGTCGGATTCGCCCGAATCATAAATCGCTTTCACGCCCACTTTCACCTCTTCTTGGAGTGTGATCGCCGGAATGACGAATTCACTATCGGTTGTGCTTCCGAATTCAACACCGTCCAGATACACTTTGTAGCTGCGGGCGTTGGTGCGGATATTCTCGTTCTCGTCCGCCGGACCCACATATACATCGTCGATGAGGAACATGAATTTGTCATAAGACACGTAGTTGAACGCGAAATGAAGTTCACTACCCGCATATTCCGACAAGTTGATTTCATAGATGGTCCAGTATGCCGGAGCTACGATCTCGTCAATCACCGTGAATTGAGCCGGTTGAGCATCCGATCCGACGCAAACCCGGAACGTTTCCGGATACGTGTCCGTATAGGATTTCGCCATGAAGCGAAGAACGTATCCCTCGCGAATCATTTGTTTCGGCATGATCATCCAATCATCTGCCTGAGCGGATTGTGGCGACATAAAGAGAACCGCTTTTTCGCCCTGACCGGCGCAGATCGCAGCATCTTCCGCCATCGACGGAGTGGTAGCGGCGGCATTGAACACCATACAAGGCCAAGCTTCGCCGGCACCCGGGAAGGTTACATTCACGCCCCCGAAGTTGATACCGTAACCCGGCATAGCGTCGTTGTCGAACAAAGTCCATTCGCCGAACTGACGTGCGAAATCCTCATACGATTCGAAATCGTCGTTCCAACCCAGATCCTGATTCCATTTCATCCGGATATCCATCGTGCGTTCCTCTTCATCGATTGTATAATCGGCGGTCAGATTTTGTACCGGATGCAACATCTCGATTAGAGAAACATCCAGAGTCTGATCATTGGTCAGGGAAAGTTCGGTCGACCAATCTTCGTATCTGGTGTCATGAATATTGATCAGATAGGTTCCTTTGCGCAGGTAAGGGAGAGAAGCTACGCCTTCGTTTATCGGTTCGGTATATTGCATACCGGTTTCCAGATTTACGAATTCAACCGGGATATCCGAGTAGTCGCCGCCGTTGGCACTGACCTGAACCGTTAGTCCGGCAAACTGATCCGGACCGTCAACCACTACGTCCAAGTAGGATATTGCCGATTCGGAAACGCGATAAACGGCTTTTACCCCCAATGTATGCGCTCCCGGAGCAAGATTCCGGAACGTATGGGAATGATCGTAGGTCTCCGCCACTTGTACGTCATCGCAATAAAGGACGAATTTCTCTACCGGATTGTCGTTTTCACGGGCAACGCGTTTCATCTTAGCCGTTTCCACGGATGCCGGACCTACGAAGAAATCGTCGACCATCAGCATGAAATAGGCCTGTGAAATGTATCGGATGGCAATGTAAACTTCCTGACCTTCATAAGCCGAAAGATCATATTCGACATCTTTCCAGTTTTCATAACCTACTTCGAGGTAGTTTCCGGAATTCAGGTTGGTGAAATCACCTACGGCAGTTCCGGTCGTAGAGATTGCCACGCAGAAACGTTCTTTGTAAACATCGCCGGCTTTGGCTTTGAAACGGAGTACGTTGTCTACGCCGACGCGGATTTTCGGAGAAATGAGCCAATCGTCATTCTTCACGCCGCTTTCGGTACGGATGAACGCCGCATATTGTTTGCCACTGTATGGGCGAAGCACCGGATAAGTGTACCAAACCGGAGGGTTGATCGTAAGCGGATTGAAGATGGTCGCATACTGTTTCAAGCCACGATTCGGATAAGCTCCCGTCAAGCCGGCAGCAGCGCTGTTGTCGCCGTCGATGCCGCTCCAAGGAGAAAACTCGATCGCAAACGGAGAATAACTTTCGAAATCATCAAAGAAATAATCGGTTTCACGATTCCATTTCAGCGTAAGTTCGGAATCGCCGTCGCGCGGATCGTAGCTGATCTCGCTGTTGAGCGCATACGGATCGCGTACGTTTTCGAGCAATACGATATCAAGCGTCATGCTCTTATCGATCAGAAGCTGTTCGTCGGAATATTTCGCCAGATTTTCTTTTTCGATAATCAGTTTGTGGGTACCCGGATATACATCGCCGATCACGCAATCGCCGTTTTCATCGAGCGATACGTTATAGATCAGTCCCAAATCCAGATTCTCGAAGTAGACAGGTGTCGCAGCCAACGGGTCGCCCGTAATCGCCGACACATGGAGTGTCACCGTAAACGGAGGCAGTTCGACAGAAGCTGCAATCGCTACATCGCCCAGTTCGACGGAAGCGTCTTCGATCATCACCGTGGTTTGGTACGGATCGAAACCATCTTTGGAAACGGATAGGATATATTCGCGGTTCATCTGGCAAACAGGAACCGAGAAGGCCCCGTTTTCGTCAGTAACCGTTTCATAACGGACCTGATCCGAAACGAGCGAAATCATCGCGTCCGCTATCGGAGTTGCATCCGCCACAATGCGTCCTGAAACCATCGCCGGTTCTTTCGAAGTAACGAAGCGCATGGTCGGGAAGTATTTGTAGAGTGCAGGCGTAACGTTTTCGAAGTTGGACGGAGCGCTACCGGCATTGTCGGTACGGAACGACATCGAACGATTGGTTTCCGTATCGTTTCGGTAGAACTTGATCGACTTATAACGAGAAGCATCGAAGGAAATGAGTACGTTGAGGTTTTCGCCCTCATAAACAAACGGTTGATCGAGGTTCATTTCCAGATAATTCGTGCCACCCGTTTCGGTCTTTTCGAACCGCATACTTTGGTCAAACACATTGGTCTTGCCTTCGGCGGTCAGTTTGCGCACCGCTTCAAATTCCGAATCGGAAACATTTTCGATCCAAATCTGCGTCTGGAACGTAATGGTATCGTCGGCGAAATATGGCAGCGAAAGGTTCGTGATCAATGATCCCGGCGTAAGATTGAGTTCTTCGGCCAGATAAATGATCTCTGCTCCGCTGTGTTTGTAGTTGGTTGCCCAAACCGCGTTGCTTACGGCATTATCCAGCGTGCCGACCATCAGTTCCTGAAGCGCTTTCTCTTCGGATACGTTTACCAGGATCGTATCGGTATAAGCCGGTTCGCCGTTCAAGGTAACTTTCGCATAGATCGGTTGTTCGCCCGTTTGACGCGGTGTCCATTCGGTAACGAGCGTTGCCCGTTGGGTAGAAGGGATCTCAACGGCTTCGAAAGTCGCACATTCCGTATCGCCGTTCATCAGGACAACCGAGTAAGAATCTCCGTTTTCCAGACTGGCGCCCATATTACGCAACGTAATCTCATACGGACGGGTGATATTGACCATTCCTGCTTTGCTTCCTTTGAAATTCTCAATATCAAGACGATGATCGGCATAGATCACATCCGGCCCGCAAATGAAATCGACATATACGTTCTCACCGGCGAATCCGATGTAATATTCACCGATCAGACCTTCCGGCAGTTCCGTTTCTTTCAACACATAAGAACTGTAAACCGAATGTTCTTCGAGAAGCGTCCACTCTATCTTATCGACAGAATAGAGGATTCTTACTTTGCCCGAACCGGATGTCGCTTTGGCGTAAAGTGAGATCCGATCACCTGCTTTCAGGTTGAGAAGCGGAGTGATGAGGGTATCGGCTGTGGCATTCGGTTTCGCCATGCAAGCCGAACCTTCATAAATATTGGAGGATGAGGTTGAATAACGATACCAGGTAGAACCTGTCTGTGACCAAAACACCGGAGGGAATTCATTCGCTTCGAAACCTTCCATCAAAGCCACGTCGGAAAGGATCGTACCTTTCAGATACATTTTCGAACGACTCTCGGCAGATCCGTTGTGTTCGAAGATCAACGAATCGACATAGGTGCCCGGTTCGCCCGAAAGAGCGATTGGAATTTCGGCAGTAGCACCGGCCGGAATCGCGGACGGCAGTTCGCCTACTATGGAGAAGTTGCTAGGAACATCAAAATGATAGCCCGAAAGAAGTAACTCATCAATCCCTTCATTCTTAATCTGCGCTGTTACCGTCTTTTCTCCTTTGAATACGCCAAAATTAAGCGGACTCTCTTTGGAAATACCCGTTGTGAAGCCCAAACGACCAATCTTTGGAACAATCGTAAGGGAGTGGGCGATCACGTTTACATTGTTGGACGGATCGTCATCGCCGATCACTTCCAACGTGAATGTAACGCCACCGATCCGCTCTTTCTCTTCGAGAGAAATGATCATCGAGGCATTCAAAGTCACACTTTCATTGACGTCGAGTCCCGGAGCCAATGTGATGATCTGATCCGGCATCACCTGATCGTATAGGCTCAAGACGAACGGGATATCTTTGTTGAACGATGCTTTGATCTGATAAGACATCGGCTCGATGCGCGCGGTTCCCATATTGCGAATGCGGAAGATGATCGGAATCACTTCCCCTTCATTCAGCGACATGAACGAAGCCGGACGATCGGTAGCGTGGCTGAATATTTCCACGTCCGAAGCCGGAAGAACCGCTTCCGAAGCAAAGAACTCATCGAGATGAACGTTGTCTAACGAGAAAGCCAGACGACAGCCCGGTTCGTCTACCTGAAACGGAATCTTTTCCCAGGAACCGGTCAACGGAATGTTTTCCTGAATCGGAGAAACTTCGCCCGATGCGTTTACCTGATACAAGCTAAGCACCGAAGAAGAACTGATCCGTTTGGCATAAAAGAAGCCGGAACCCGATACGACCGGAGAATAGAGCGTATCCGCGCCGGAGGTACAGATCAGGTAACGCCCGTTGTCGGCACCAGATGTTTCGGCGGTGGAATAATTTTCGTAGGCGTTATCGGAGCTTCGCCAACCGCTCGGAACCGGTTTGAGCGAAAGCGCGTCGAAGTGTTCGAAATAAGCCGTTTCGCTGTAAGCTTCCCCTTTGAGGGTGATCTGAGCAGAACCGCCGTTGCTCAGCAGCGTAACGGTTTGTTCGTGAATCCCTTCGGAAGTGGGATTGAACGCGAATCCGATCGGAGCGGTTTCGCCATAAGCGATGGGGGTTTCGGGGACCTGAACCGAGAACGGCGCGGAAATCTGATCGACGCCTGAAATGATCAGTTCGCCGGTTCCCCGATTTCGGACGGAAACCTCTTGCGTTTGCGTTTGGTTTACACCTAAGAATCCGAAATCAACATTGTCTTTCATCAGGTTCAGTACCGGATCGGAGGAGATCTCGCCCGGCGTATAGGTGACCGTTAATATCGGACGATGGGTGAGTCTGGCAGCCGTACCTTCCAGTCCGGCATCTTTACCCAGAGAAAGAACCGTATTACTTCCTGTCGCTTCGGCAAAGAACGGAACTTTTACATAGCCCGATCTTTTCGTAAGCGCATTGTTTACGTCGATAATCAAGTTACCCCCTTCATAGATGTAATCGTTATCGAGTGTATAGGTTACGGTCAGCTCCTGATTGGAGGAAACAAAATCCATGTTGTTGGCTCCATTGTAGTAATTGGCCAGACCGGGTACATAGACGTTTTCGGAAAATTCGTTTTGTGACGTCTCGCCCATATCGATCTGCAGATCGCCCGTGATATTTTTGGAAACGCTCTTGTATTGGAACGAAAGGGCACTGATGACACTACCGGCAGGTATATTCAATTCATCCGCTCTATAAATCATCTGCACTTTTGAATAATAGAAAAAATAACAAACCGGAGCATCATTCGTTGTCAGATCGGTTTTGGTACCGATCGTTACTTCTTCCGCCTGAGCGACCGGTATGGAACCGGCCGCCAGGAGAAGAGTCATACAATAAATAAATAAACTCTTTAATCTCATTTTGTTACTATTTAGTTTTCAGAAAATCATTTTTTCATGATCCGATGCGTGAAGGTTTCGTTACCGATCGTTACGCGAACGACGTAAGAACCCGGCGTGAACGATGAGATATTGATCATGCCTGTGTTTTCGAACGAACCGACCAGACGACCGTCGATCGAGAAAACGGATACGGCGGAAGGAACAGATCCGGAAACATACAGCATATCGGTAGCCGGATCGGTGTAAACGGTCGTAACCGATACCGATTTATCATTCAGCCCATCGGCTGCATGAACGGTCAGGATCACATCCTGATTGGTCGTATGGGTACCATCTGTTACCGCAACGCGGAAGAGGTGAGTGGTTTCACGTGTCGGCGTACCGGCCAAAACACCGCCGTTTGCAGAAGGAGTGTGTTCCATCCATTCCGGAATACCGATCACCTGATAGGACAGCTCGTCACCATCGGCGTCGGTAGCCGCATAGCTGTATGCATACGGTTGTCCGACATAAGCATCCGCCGCCGGTTGAGTGATGAATTCCGGTGCGTGTTCGGAAGCCGTATTAAACGTGAAGTTTTCGAAGAAGAAATCGTCGAAGAACGCCACGAATCCATCGTAACCGACCGTATGGCGTAATGCTACATAAACCGGCTGACCCTCGTAAGCGCTCAGATCGACATTAAACTCGGTGAACGCCTGTTGGGAGCTATATGGAAGTTCTACGTTTTTGAAGCTTTCGAGCGGAGTGAACGCCGCTTTGTCGTTGGTAGTCGTACTGACCAAAACCGTCGCTTTATGCAATTCGAAATCGCTGCCGTATGATTTGGCGAAGAAGCGGAATTTCGCGTTTTCGAGCGGAGTGATCTTCTCTTCGGTGATCATCCAGTCTTCGACAGAAACGCCTTCTGTCTGCGCACTCATACAAGCCAGTACCTGATCGCCGGAAACCGGATAAACATTTCGCCAATCGGCACAATCCGGAGTCACGTTGATGACGATGTAGGCGAACGGAGCGCCATAGTTCGGATAGCTGATCAGGATTGGACGACAAGTCGCCGCACCGTCGACATCGAGCATGGTGAATCCGAGCGGAGAAACCGATCCGAACTGATCTTCTTCGAAGCCGTAGTAACGTGTGGTAGCACCCAGTGCATATCCTTTGATCGGTAGAGAAACGGTCGCGCCGTCATCACACTTCACAGTCATTACATCTTCTACCGCAGCATCCGTATTTCCGGCATGGAAGGAGATCGAGAACGGAATCTGCTGACGAGAGTTGAGCGCCATGCCCGGAGCGAGAGAAGTAATGAAATTGCCTGTATTGAAAGATATTTCCGAGATCGTGAAATCGCGTTCGCCATCGTTGAGCAATGTGAAGATATCGCCCGAATGGCGCGTTTTCATGTAGTTGACATATCCGGCATCCCATTCGCTCTTGTTGATGACCGGATTGGAACCTTCAACTGTGGATTCGATGAGAATATTGTCGAGCGACGAACTTGTATTGCGATATCCGTTGCTGATGCTGTAACGCCAGCGCAGATTGACGATCTTCCCTTCGTAGCCGGTCAGCAGGATGCGTTCGCGTTTCCATTTTTGATCCTCTTTGCTTTCGTCGCAAAGAGCAGCCAGTTGCGTCCAAACACCATCCGATTTGATTTCGAAGTATAACGTATCACTGTCGATCATCGCCGGCATACCCATGCGCGGAAGGCGGGTCAGAGAAACCGGCACGTTATCGCCCCAATAGAAGGAGATCTGCATGGTTTGTTCGGCCGGAAGAATAATCTCCGGAGTTTGCAACATCGCCATCGTACCGCTCTGCGAACCACTCGCATAAGCAGACTGGCTGCCATCGAACGGATTGTATGCCGTGCGGCTCCAACGCGTATATCCATCGGCTGAAGCAGCCCAACCCAATGACGGGAACGTCTCGCCTTCGAATCCTTCGAAATACGGGAAGGTGTTGATGCTCTGATCCTGCATCACGGTGAAGTTCCATACCGGAATCTCGTTCGCATCGCCCTGAGCGTTGTACGGAACCACTTTCCAATAGTATTTTTCGGTGTAATCCAGACGATTCACCACATAAGACGTCGCATTGCCCAGATCCAAGCCGTTGATCAGGGAGAAATCGGTAGCCGATTTGCCGAGATATAGTTTGTATCCGGTCGCGAAAAGAGCCCCTTTCCAGGAAAGACGGACATCCTGATTGTAAACGTTTATCGCATTGTCGGCAGGAACCGGATCCGAAGCGATCTCCGGAAGTCCCGTCGCGCCGTACATCGGAGGAAGGATCACGTCGTCTACATACCAATCGGTATATTCCGGCAGATTGTCGAAACCGCCCGAGAGGTCGAATCCTTCGAGTTCGTAACTCCATTTCACATAGCAATTATCGGACGCCGGCGTACCGAGATCCAACTCTTTACGCACTACCGCGTTGAGGTCCATGTTGGAGAACAGAAGCGTCCAGGTAGCGCCGCCATCTTTCGTAAAGTAAACATTCGTATAGTTTTGCGGACCGGCAGGATCATCCACCATATCGTTGTAGTAATCCAGCATATCGAACGTGATCTTGTGGGATCCGGTAGAAAGATCGAGACGCGGAGTGATCAGTTCGGAGAGAGCGCTTAGGCTCGTCGCTGCCGAGTGGTCGCCTGAAATACCATAGTTGGTGCGTACCCAGCCCCCGGTCTTCGTCCATCCGAGCGGCGGGAAGAACTCGCTTTCGAACCCTTCGTAGGTATAATTGGTAGGAAGCATTTTCTTTGTGCCCTGAAGAGCGACATTGAGTGTACCTCCGTTGGTTTCGATCTTCAGGGTCGCATTGCGCGCACCGGTGATGGTCGGGTTATACATGATTTGGTAGGAGTAGGTCTGATGCCGCTCGAGGTGTACCTTCGATGCATCGATCGTTGAAGAGAAATCGGTACCTTCCAGACCGGAGATACCTGTGATTTCGAGCGTTTCGATTCCGTTGTTGGTGAGCGTCATCACTTCGGAATATTTGCCCGAACCGATGTAGACGTTTTCGAATACATACGATGTGGAACCGCCTACGACCGGTGTGGTGATCGGGTCGTACTTTTCGACAATCACATCATCGACCCAAGCCGAGTTGCCTTTACCCAATCCGGCGATTAGTTTATGATGTACGAAAGCGATCCGGACATTCTGATTGCGATAATCGGACAGATTGATAACCGGCTGCTGTACCTGCCAATTGCCCCAAGGATAATCGACACCGCTGGCTTCTACCTGATCTTTATCGATGAACGACCAGATCTGCGTCCAGTTGGCACCTTCGTCGGTCGATACACGCACCTCGAGCGCATATTCCTTTTGGCTCGCAGCGGCCCATGCCCCCTTGAATTTGAATTCGAGTTTGTAGGTGTCGTCGGTCAGTTGCAGGGCAGGAGTGATCATCCATTCCTCTTTGACCGGTTCGGAGTAAAGATAACTGCCCGAGTTGCAATAAGCGCTTTTTTCGCTGGCAACAGAGCTGTTGGTACTGAGTTCCCAGTGGTAATAAGATCCGGGTTGTGTGTCGTTAATAATCTCCCAAC
>CAMTOW010000040.1 GCA_947074245.1 uncultured Bacteroidales bacterium
TTCCCGCCTGACGTTTTTCAATTTTCTGCCTGACGTTTTTCTCATTTTCTACGGCGTGCGTTTCCCGCCTGCCAAACCTTCTGGCAAGCGAGTTCCGCCCTCTGTTTAATACATTTCCCCCACCGTTCCTTTACATTTTCGGGCTCTCTCGCGAGTTCCGAATCTTCTGATAAAACGTTTTACGTCCGCACCGTTCATGGGCGCTACGTGCCCTAACATCCCTCTTGATACACTCCTGGTACGCTACCCGACATTTTTGCTTTTATCGAAGAAAAACAGAACAATAGAAAGCTCTTGGTTAAGTGAACAAAGGGTCTTCAAACCTGTTTTAATTTAAACTTTAATAATTTATATGGAAAACTATGTTTGGTAGATTCATATTTTTTCTGTTTGCCCTCTTTTTGTTTGCATTCTCTCCGCTGATAGCTCAGACGCAAGATCCGAATCTGAGCTATGAAGAATCGCTTCAGATCCTGAAGAAGAACAACAAAAGCATCCGAATCGCTCAGAAAGAGATCGACATGGCTCGGCAGCAGCATGATCAGCTCAATTCGTATTGGTATCCCAATATCAATGCCACGGGGACTTATATGCACATGTCCAACAAGATCGAAGTCAAAGAACCTCTTTCTAAATATACCAACCCGGCCAAAGAGTTCGTTCAATCCATTCTCCCGGATAATCAGCTGATTACCGGGATTCTCGACAAGATAGGTTCCTACACCCTGTCCGTCCCGTTGGCTCCGCAAGATATTACGACGATCGACGCCAACGTCATGTGGCCCGTATTCACCGGTGGTAAGCGTTATTATGGCAGCAAAATTGGCAAATCCCTCATCGAAGTAGCCCGATACAACAAAGAGCAGGTTACCGCTCTTACCCAAGTCGGTCTTGTCGAAAGTTATTTCGCCGTTCGGCTTGGTCAGCGAATCGTGGAGGTTCGCAAAGAAGCCTATGATGCGCTCCAAAAACAATATTACGATGCCGTGAAACTCGAAGAAAACGGCATGATCAATAAAGCCGAACGATTGGTGATTCAAGTCGGAATGAAAGAGGCGTTACGCGAATACGAAGCTTCCGTCAAAGACTATGAAGTTACGAAAGATGTCGTGCGCAGTCTGCTCGAAATGCCCGATCAGGAAGCCATCAACCCCTCTACGGCTCTGTTTATCAACGATACGCTCCCTTCGGCCTCTTATTTCAAAAGCATAATGAGCGAAAACAATTATGTGATCAATCAAATGAAGATCGAACAGAAAATCGCGCGTTTTGAAGAAAATATTGGTAAATCCGGCTATGTGCCGGACATTGCGTTGATCGGTCGTCAGAATATATATTCACACGGTCTTCAGAAAAACCTCGTACCCCGCACCATGATCGGGGTTGGCTTTACCTGGAACCTCTTCGATGGTCTTAGTCGCGAGAAAAAAATACGCATGGCGCGCATTGCCGGCCAGAGTGTGGCTATTGGTCGCGAAAAAGCGATCGATGATCTGGAAGTCGGTATCGACAAACTTTATTCGCAACTCGAAATCGCTCAGGACAATGTCAATGCCCTGAAAAGCACCATCGCGCTAAGCAAGGAGTTGGTGAGAATTCGCGAGAAATCATTCGGCGAAGGCATGGCTACCTCTACCGAGGTTGTCGACTCTCGTGTCATTCTGTCCAAAGCCAAAATCGCCTATCTGCTCGCCTATTATCAATT
This sequence comes from uncultured Bacteroidales bacterium, assembly GCA_947074245.1. Taxonomy (GTDB): domain Bacteria; phylum Bacteroidota; class Bacteroidia; order Bacteroidales; family JAUNSR01; genus JAUNSR01. Next base: position 1,706 of record CAMTOW010000040.1, read on the forward strand.
CGATTCGGCGCTGATCAACCTGCTTTCTCTATGTGGCATACCCGACGATTTCGTCAACTTTAAGAATGAGGGAATCGCGGATACCTTCATTTTCCCCAATGAATAACAGATGTATAATTTATAACATGATATGATATATGGAAAAGTCACAAAAGACCTTGTTCTTCGCCTTTATCGGTGTTCTGCTGATTGCCGTGATCATCTCGGCGATCGGGATAATGACAATGAAGCACAAACCGGATATTCTGCAAGGACAAATTGAGGCTACTGAAATACGCATATCGGGCAAACTTCCCGGCCGAATCGACACCTTCCTGGTAAAAGAAGGTGAAAGTGTTTCGATGGGTCAACCTCTTGTACGCATTCATGCGCCCGAGGCGGTTGCCAAATACATGCAGGTATCTGCCATGGAAGATGTAGCTCGCTATCAAAACCAAAAGATCGATGCCGGCACGCGTCGCCAGATCATCGAGTCGGCCTATCAGGTTTGGGAGCAAAGCAAAGCCAGCCTGAATCTGGCTACGACTACCTATCATCGCATCACGCGCCTATACAATGACAGTGTCGTCACGTCTCAGCGCAAAGATGAAGTCGAAGCGGTATATCTCAATGCCATAGCTGCCGAACGGGCGGCTCACGCTCAATACCAGATGGCCAAAGAAGGAGCTCAGGTTGAAGACAAAGAGAGTTCTCGATCCATGGTCGACGCCGCTTTGGGTGGTGTAGAAGAGGTCTCTGCCGTATTGAAAGATTCACTGCTTTGCGCCCCCGAAAGTGGCGAGATCGTAACGATATTTCCCAAACGGGGCGAACTCGTGGGCGTAGGCACTCCGCTTATGAATCTCGTCGTTCTGCGTGATGTTCACGTTGTCCTCAATATCCGCGAAGACCTGATGCCGCATTTCCGCATGAACGGAAAATTCATTGCCGACATCCCGGCCGTGGCCGAAAAGGATGTGGAATTCGAAATCTACTACATCAGCCCGCTCGGTAGTTTTGCAACCTGGAAATCTACGAAACAGACAGGTAGCTATGACCTTCGCACCTTCGAGGTTCATGCCCATCCGGTCAAACAGGTGAAAGATCTTCGTCCCGGCATGTCGGTTCTGATCGACATGCGCAAACAAAAATAAAAAAGCACTATGAATCAATCCTCCGGCAATGCGTTTATGGCGGTTTTCAAACGGGAAATCCTGCGAATGGTTTCGCGCCGTTTCTATTACGGCACGACGATCATTCTGCCTCTGTTCACATTGCTGTTCATGTCTACCATTTTTAAAAATGGTCAGATGGAGAATATTCCTGTTGGAGTGGTGGACCTCGATAATACGCCCACCTCTCGTCAGATCATTCGCAATGTCGATGCCGTACCCACGTTCGATGTGACCCTCCGCTTCTCCAATCCGGCTGATGCGCGCGACGCTACGGTCCGGAAAGACATCTATGGCTATCTGGTCATACCTCAGAAATTTGAGCAGGACATGTACGATCAGAAATACACGACGCTCAACTACTATTACCATTACGCCTTACTAAGCGTCGGTAGTGAGGTTTTATCCGGATACGAAAATATTTTGGAGTTGGCTGCCGCAGCTCCTGTTATGACGGCTGCCGCTTCTACAGGATTATCCGAAGGTCAGATCAAGGGCGTATTGCTCCCGGTAACCAATCACGATCATCCGCTCTCCAATCCGAATATGAACTATTCCATCTATCTGAGCAATCCCTTTTTCTTCGTTCTGTTTCAGATCTTGATTCTGCTCATTACGCTCTATTCGATGGGCAACGAAATCAACAACGGTACCGCCCCCGAATGGCTTGCTACGGCAAAAGGAAATATCGTGACCGCCATTGCCGGCAAACTCTGCCCATATACCATTGTCTTTACCGTGATAACGGTCTTTGCCAATTATATTTTCTTCGGTCCGCTTCAATTGCCATACAACAGTTCGCTCTTTCCGCTGATTCTCTCATCGGTATTGGTCGTAACTGCGTCTCAGGCCTTGTCTGTGTTTGTTTTTTCCATCTATCCGAATATGGGGATTATCATCAGTATCATATCCATGCTCGGGTCACTGGGCGCTACGCTTGCCGGAGTAACGTTTCCGCCTCCTGCGATGCACCCGTTGGTACATTATATAAGCTACCTCTTCCCGATCCGTCATTATTTTATGATCAATGAGAATATCCTTCATGGCAACTTCGGCTTCGCCTACAGTTGGTATAATTATGTGATTTTATTCTGTTATATACTACCTGTATTTGCCTTATTACCTCATTTTCGAAAAGTTATAATCAGCCGACGCTATGAAGAAAAATAATTCAGGTTTTATGGGTGCTCTCCATGAAATGTTTTTTTGGATAGTCGCCGAGATGAAGAAGATCGGTACAAATCCGGCGATCATATTGGTGCTCGTCGGTGGCAACTTTATATATGGGTTTGTCTACAATTATATGTACCAGACCAATGTGGTGGAAAATGCGCCGGTAGTCGTGGTGGATAATTCCCGCACCGAACTGAGCCGTAAATTCATACGGATGCTCGATGCTACGCCCGATGTCAATATCGTCACGGATGGGATTGATTATTATCAGGCGAAGGAGATGATGAAAGAACGTAAAGCGATCGGTATTGTCTTTATTCCCGAACAATTCGATAGGAAAATCAATCGGGGCGATGAAGCTATCGTGATTATGTACGAGACTACATCGGTTTTTCTCTATTATCTGGCCATTCATAAAGCATGTGCCTTTGCGTTGATGTCGCTGAATAGTGAGCTTACCCCCGGTCAGCTCGTCTTCCTACCGTATAATGATGCCGGCGTGATCATTCGCAATCAATCTTCGGTCAAAGTGGTAGGAACTGCTCTTTATAATTACACGGAAGGATATGGCACATATCTTATTCCGGCTGTTTTGATGGTCATTCTGGCTCAGACGCTGGCTATGATGATCGGTATGATCAGCGGTGGTGAAGTTCATTCCGGATCAATACGCAATTATGCGGACGCGGCTTCCGGCTTCTGGCATGTGGCTCGTCTGGTTTTCTCCAAAGCGTTCGTTTACTTGATCCTTTATTCTGTTTTTGCTTTCTTCCTATTGGGTTTCATCCCGCTGATCTATGATCTGCCCAATCTGGGCAAAGGAATATACATCATACAGATCATCATTCCTTTCATTTTGGCCATCTCGTTTATGATCATGGCGCTCTCGGTTTTCTTTACCGATCAGGATGCGCCGGTTGTGATGATCGCGTTCTTCTCGGTATGCTTGATCTTTCTGTCGGGAGTTTCATATCCGCTCGAACTCATGCCTTGGTATTGGAGAGCGGCTCATTATGTATTCCCGGCGGCGCCTGCTACCCTCGCCTTTGTCAAAATAAACTCCATGGGAGCCGATATCAATCAGGTGGATCTTGAATATACTACGCTTTGGGTTCAGTGCTTGGTATATTTTCCGCTTGCCTGTATGGCATACCGCTACAACATAAAGAAAGCTTGTACCGGCATCTTAAAAAATGCCTGATACAAGCCTCTGTCAAATCCACACAATAAAATGATTAACCGGCAGACCGTTCCTTCTGCGTTGCTTTTATCTCTTCTTTAACCTCAACTAGATAACATCCTTTCTTTAACATGATGGTGAAATCATCTGCCGACTGCGAAACGAAGGCTTTCCCGTCATGCGAAAAAATATTCATCTTAAGCGTCGAATCGGTGGTGCTTGTTTTATCAATGCTAAGCTTAAATTTCCATAGATCGACTTTATCTAATGAATAGAAGGTCGCATCCATACATTTTTTCGAAAAAGGACTTGATTTTCTCTTCAAACGAAGAATTAAAGATGTGAGATAATTGATTGTTTTCATGTTTTTTCAAAGTATAGGGCGCTATCAGTATGACATGGTACTTTAATTCAACTAAATTTTATCAACAAATTAAAATTTTTATCAAATGAAGTAATTTTATACCGAATTCGCGGTGGACAAACTGTTAAAACTTTTAATTTAATCACACATTTTACTCTTTAGTGTGTTATAAAGACTGCAATTCACATTGATTAACACCAAAAACACCGGCTTAAGGAATGCGTTTTTTATATGTTAATGGAATTAGTGTTGAATCTTTGCATAAAACCGGTTTTTCAAAAACCGGACCGACCGGAAGCTGAAAGGATAAAAACTATTCTTACTTTTACTCTTTGATTTTTTAGTTCGAATAAAAATGGAATATCTAAAACTTATAGGTGGCTTGATCTTATTGATCATCAGCGGCGACTTTCTTGTGAAAGGAAGTGTAGCCATCGCCGAAAAATTTAAAATAACACCTTTGGTCATTGGTCTGACGGTTGTCGCCTTCGGCACCTCTGCTCCTGAGTTGATCGTCAGCCTTCAGGCTGCGATCCGAAATAGCCCGGAGATTGCCCTGGGCAACGTGATCGGATCGAATATAGCCAATATCGGATTGATATTGGGTATCACGGCAATAATATCACCTCTTCGTGTCTCCTCGGATAGCATCCGTATCGATTGGCCTGTGATGATGGGAGCTGCTCTGTTGTTTATCCTGTGCTCCTCATTCGGTTGGATTACGCGTATCGAAGGTTTGATCGGATTCGCGTTGCTGATTTGCTACTCGGTATGGCAAATCAAAAAAGCGCGTCGACAAGATCCGGTAGAAACACCGGAAACCATCGCGGCTACCGAACCGAAAAAGAAGATCTCTTTGGGACTTGCCATTCTTTGCATCATCGGTTCCGCGTTCGGTTTGGCTTACGGTGCGGATTTTATGATTGATGGAGCTACGGTCATTGCCTTATCTTTCGGTATATCCGAACGAATCATCGGAGTGACGATCGTCGCGTTCGGTACGAGTCTGCCCGAATTGGCTACCTCGGTTTCTGCCGCTCTCAAGAAACAAGCCGATATAGCCATCGGCAATGTGATCGGATCGAATATATTCAACGTATTGTGCGTCATAGGTATGACGGCCGTTATCAAACCGATTCCCGTCGATTGGCATGCGTTCCGGTACGACTTTATCATTATGGCGATATTCTCGGTTCTACTGATTCTACTGATCTTTCCGTTTCGTTCATTTTGTCAGAATCTATGTCAAAAGAAACTCATATCGGGCAATCAGCTCATCTCCGACGGTCGCTTGGCAAGAATTGGCGGTATGACACTTTTGATCGCTTATATTTATTATATTTACACTCTCTTCAATTAACATCGGACTCCGTTCCGATCTTCTGTTCATTTTATCTTATTGATTATGAATATGGATAAACAAGAAATTCTCGATAGACGCTATATGCGGATGGCCGCGATTTGGGCTGAGAATTCATATTGCCAACGCCGTAAAGTTGGTGCTCTGATCGTCAAAGACAAGATGATCATTTCCGATGGTTACAACGGAACTCCTGCGGGATTTGAAAATATCTGCGAAGATGAGAACAATCGAACCTTTCCTTACGTTCTTCATGCGGAAGCAAATGCGATCACCAAAGTAGCGAAGACCAACAACAGTAGCGAAGGTGCCACCATGTATGTTACTTCTTCCCCTTGCATCGAATGTGCGAAACTGATCATTCAGTCCGGAATCAAACGTGTAGCTTATTGCGAAAGTTATCATCTGGAAGATGGTGTGAATCTGTTGCGCATGGCAGGGATTCAGGTGGATATAATTGAAATAAACGAATAACGATATAATGAACGATAACAAGAAAAAATATGTCTGGATGCCGGTACTGCTGGCTTTGGCCATAGTCATTGGTGTTTTCATAGGCACTTCACTCAATCAGAAAGAGCTCAACTTATCCCATCCGTTGACCAACAGACCGGCAGGCAAGCTTGACATGATTATAAATACCATTCAGAATCAATATGTCGATTCTGTCAATGCCGGCCAGCTCATAGAAGACGCGATCCCGACGATCCTCAACGAACTCGATCCGCATTCTATATATATACCGGCCAAAGATCTGGAAGCGACCAACGAAGAATTGGAAGGAAGTTTCAGTGGCATTGGTGTGCAGTTCAATATTCAGAATGATACGGTAATGGTGGTGAGCGTCATTCCGGGTGGTCCTTCCGAAAAGATCGGATTGATGCCGGGCGATCGCATTGTTACGATCAATGATTCTGTTTTTACAGGAAAAGAAGTATCCAACGAGCGCGTTATGAAAATGTTGCGCGGAAAGAAAAATACACCGGTTAAAGTTGGTATCAAACGAAATACGGCGAAAGAGATTCTTGATTTTGAAATCATTCGCGGGGATATCCCGGTCAATTCCGTTGATGCGGCCTATCTTATGAACGATTCGATCGGATACATCAAGATTAGCAAATTCGGCCGTACGACCTATGATGAATTCGTCGGAAGTCTGGCTAAGCTCTCTAGCGAAGGTGCGCGCGAGTTTATCATCGACCTTCGGGGTAACTCGGGCGGCTATATGGATATCGCGATCAATATGGTCAATGAGTTTTTGCCGAAAGATCGTTTGATTGTTTATACAGATGGTAAATCAATGCCTCGTTCGGAAGCATTCTCCAACGGAACGGGTGCTTTCCAGAAAACGCCTATCGTGGTATTGGTCGATGAATGGTCTGCTTCTGCCAGCGAAATCTTTGCCGGTGCGATCCAAGACAACGACCGGGGTACGATCATCGGACGCCGATCTTTCGGAAAAGGATTGGTTCAACAGCAAATTCCGTTCACGGACGGTTCGGCGATGCGTCTTACCATTGCTCGTTATTATACTCCGTCTGGTCGTAGTATCCAGAAAGAATACGAAATGGGAAAAGGAGATGACTACAGCATGGATATCCTAAACCGCTATACGCATGGTGAGTTCTATTCGAAAGACAGCATCAAGCTCAACGACTCGCTCAAATACCAAACGATGATGGGTCGTACGGTTTATGGCGGAGGCGGAATCATGCCCGACATCTTTATTCCGAGCGATACGACCGGAACAACGTCATACCTGAATAGTGTTATCAATTCGGGACTGCTTTATCAGTTTGCTTTCCGATATTCAGACGAACATCGTGACGAACTCTCTAAGTTCAAGACGTATGACCAGTTGATAAATTATCTCCAAAAACAACCATTGTTGGAACAATTCGTTACTTTTGCCGATACGAAAGGGGTGCGCCGCCGTCCGGTTTACATCAATATTTCAAAAAATATTATTGTACGCCAACTCGAAGCGTATATTTCTCGCAACATTATGGGCGAAGAAGCTTTCTACAAAACATTCTTCCGGGATGACAATACAGTCAATGCCGCGGTAGGTGTTCTCAAACGAAACGAATCATTCCCTTCGCTTGATAAAAAAGAAACGAATTAACATAAACTACTTTTGAATTATGCAAATGCATATTCAGGATCATAAAAGCGACATCCGCCGGCGTATTTCTCTTCTAAAGAAACAATACTCGGCGGTTTGGCGTTCTGAACACTCCCAAATCGTCCTGGATCGGATCGAATCGCTTGATTATTTTAAAGACTCACATACGATTCTTCTATATCATGCGTTATGGGATGAGGTACAGACCGCTTCATTCATCGAAAAATGGCATCCGTTCAAACGCATCATTCTCCCCATCGTCGAGGAGGATCATTTGCTTTTGCGTCGGTTTCATCCCGATAAGATGAAAACCGGAGCTTTTTCGATTCTCGAACCGGCCGATGGTCCGGACATCGCGCCTGAGGAGATTGAACTTGCGATCATACCCGGCGTTGCATTCGATCGGCAAGGCAACCGCTTGGGGAGAGGAAAAGGGTTCTACGACCGGTTGCTCCCCTTTGTGAATGCCCCGAAGGTTGGTATCGCATTTTCCTATCAGCTCATCAACGAGATACCCACCGACCCGTACGACAAACCGGTTGATTGGGTTATTACCGATACAGAAGTGATCGATATAAGCCGCGATCCGGCATGATCGATGCACTCTCTTTTTAATCGAAGAGCGTTTTCACCGTCACATACGTGAAACGCCTCTTTTTATTATTCACAATATAGCTTTAGTTTATGGCTTTCATTCAAGCAGAAATGAAGTTGAGCGATGTCATCCTTCATGATCCGAATCTTATTCCCGTAATCAATCGTTTCGGGATTTTTTTAGGACTTGGTGACAAATCGATTCGTATGATTTGTGAAGAAAAGAAACTCGATACGGATTTCTTTCTTTCGATATTGAACACATTTATTCATGCGAATTATTTTCCTGAAAAGAAATTCCGCTCGTTCTGCGCCAATCAGATTGTCGATTATCTGACGAAGACCAATCGGTCTTACGAAAGATTTCTTCTACCAAATATCGAACGTCACCTCAACTCCTTTATCGAACATAGCGACCCGGATAATTCCAACCTCGAAGTGCTTAGATCGGAAGAGCGTCGTGTAGGGAAAGAGTGTTAAGATTAGTGTAGA
>CAMTOW010000041.1 GCA_947074245.1 uncultured Bacteroidales bacterium
GCGCGTTGATTTCGAAATACTGGTTTTTGTTGTTCGATTTATAATATGTGAAATCGATGTTGATGCTGTTATCCAACAATGCCAAGTCAAAACCGAACTCCATCGAGTGCATTTTTTCCGGTTTCATTTCTTTAAACGGAGCCTTGTTGTTCGGTTCAAGCTGACCTAAGTTGAAACCGTCTTTCGGATATGTGATGTATGCAGGCATGTCATTACCAACCACACTATAAGCACCACGAAGTTTAAACAATGTGATTGCTTCCGGTAGTTTCACCATTTCATTCACAATCGCCGTAAGACCTACAGACGGATAGAAGTAAGATTCGTTTTTGGTATAAGCCAAAGTTGAAGACCAGTCATTTCTACCTGTTACATCTACATAAAGCATTTCGCGATAGCCCAACTGAGCTGTTCCGAATGCAGAATTCAAATGTTTACGAGGGTTGGTCATTCTCTGAAGACCATTTCCGTTTACATTTTCAGGAACGAAGAAGTTTGGAATCACCAAACCTAATTTATCACTATCCAAACGAAGAGTCGACGCGTTGAAACGAGTAAAGCTACCTCCGACTGACGCACTTACATCAAAATCACCAAATGTTTTATTGAAGTTCGCCAATAAATCGCCATAGAACTGATCGGTTGTAAAATCTTCGCGGATATAACGACCATTCTGCGGAACTAGCACCAGGGTTGTAGAAGCATAAAGTTTGCGTTCGTAGTTGTCCGTAGTTTTGTCATAGCTCAAACGACCGATCACATTCAGATAGTCGGTAATGTTTACTTTTACGCTTCCTGACGCCATGATACGATTACGACGCTCTTTGCTTTCATTACGATTCAAGATCCAGTACGGATTCTGAGTAAAGTCATCGAGCGGAGTGTACCAGTTCTGAACCATCATATTGCGTTCGGAATCGAATACTTCATAATTGCGTTTGTAGTTTTTGAAGTTACCGTTGGCAGGGAATGTGTACATACCACATAACGGATTGAAATAGGTACCACCGTGAGGACGGTTGTGACCTCTTTGAAGAATATAATTCAAATTACCATCTACCTGAACGCGATTATTAAACAAATTGAACGTTTCGCGCAAGTTCATATTGTGACGGTAAAAATCATTGGTTGGAGTGATACCCAAAGCCGTCGTATTCGCATACGACAAATAAGACTTCACTTTTTCGGTACCACCGTTCACCGAAATCGAGTTGATATAAGTAGATCCCGTACGGAAATAATCGCTCATACGATCAGCTCCTGATTCGTGACCCGAGATCTTATCTCCCCAGCTTTTCGCGCTCAACTGATCACCAGTCACCACAGCGCCATATTCTTTTTGCAATTTCGGACCGGCCAAGATCGTTTCAAGCTGAATGCTTGAAGAGAAATCCACACGAGCCGTACCTTCGCGACCTTTTTTAGTCGTGATCATCAAAACCCCATTGGCAGCCATACTACCATAGAGCGCAGCAGCAGTTGCACCTTTCAATACGTTGATGCTGGCGATATCTTCGGGATTGATATTGGATAGAGCAGAACCACCGTCGCGACCTTCATATTCACCTGAGATCTGAGTAGTCTGAGGGTTTGACATCGGAATACCGTCGATTACAACTAGCGGCTGGTTATTACCCTGAGCTGATTTATTACCACGTAACAAAACTTTGGAAGAACCACCGGCACCACTTGAATTGGGTGTAATAATCAGTCCGGCACTTTTACCCTGAAGCGCATTGATCATATTCGGATCTTTCGCACGGGTCACTTCGTTTCCACTTACGTTCTGAGTCGCGTAAGTCAAACTTTTCGCTTTTCGTTCGATACCCATCGCCGTTACAACCACTTCATTGATCAGTTGAGCATCACCGATCATATTGACATTGATCACACTTTGATTACCTACCGTAACATTTACCGGCTGCATCCCAACGAATGTAAATACAAGGACGTCGGTTGGAGAAGTTACTTCTAATGAATACTTACCGTCAATATCTGTCACGGTACCGGTAGTTGTGCCACGAACGACAACACTAGCGCCAATCATCGGAGTCTGGTTATCGGTATCCGTAACCGTACCACTCACTATTCGTGATTGGGCGAAAACAAGACAAACATTCATACTTATGAGCAGGAATGTTAGAAACAAATGTTTGTTTTTCATAACAATATTGGTTAATTAGAATTAAGATGTCTCTGTCAGTGTTTTTCAAAACTAAATCAAAATTATTAATTATATATTACATAAACAAATATTTTATAATTCAATCTATATAAATATTAAACATTATTAATTACACTTCTAAAAATAGGATATTGTTTTTAATATCTATAACCGAAAACAAATAAGGTGGAATTATCTGTTTCACAAATATTTGCAAACAAATAATTCCACCTTATTGTATCAATATTATATCGACCGAGAGGCTAAAAAATAATTTTCAGAGATGAAATTCCATGAATCGAAATAGCACGAATGAAATAACAGCCTTTATTCAGATTCATTACAGGTATCATAAAAGAGGACCCGACAGCCATATTTTGTTCGGTATGGCATAGACGGCCGAACGAATCAAACAGAGAAACGGATATCAAATCGGGAGCTTTGACAATGATAAACCCATCTTCATACGAGCCAGAAACTACCGGTTTTTCGACAAAGGGGTCACGGAAAGAATCGGTCGTTCCCAAACGGATGAAAGTAACCAGCGGATCATGATCGGCATAACGGCCCGGATCGAGCGCATCGCAATAATCCGGGTTGTCATAAGAGAAATAAGCCGGTTCGTCCGCATTGACATGCCAGACATCGACACAAGCTATCTGATTATTCATAGAGGGAGTAGCAAGGACATGATCCAAATATCCCACTTCATTCTTATATGCGTAACTATATTTCTGAGGAACAAAACGTTTCGTCTGATTAACCAATCCGTAATGCTCCATCAACCGAATGGGATCTTCCATCGAATAAGAATTAAGATCGCCAACGATGAGCACGTCTTCATCATCAAACACGTCTTGCAGATGCGCTACGAATCCCAGAATTTCGCGAGCTTCGGTCAGACGAGTCGCCTTTCCTTTGCCCTGCCCGTCGCCCGAATCTTCATCCCCATCGAGCATCGAACTGCTTTTCGATAAGAAATGATTCATATTTACGATAAAGCGCTCTCCGGTCGACAGCAACTCAAATCCGATCGCGACACGTCGTTTGTTAAGCACCTTGAGCTGATCGATCTCATTGAGCAGTAGTTCGCCATAGGGTTTTACTTTTTGAGAATCATAGACAAATCCGTTTTTCGTATAGATTGATGCGACGTGATTATTGTCGGAAACATACTTAAAGCGATTCGATCCGGTTTTTTCGTTCATAAGGGCTGCCAGATCACGGATCGCCATATCTCCTTCCCCTACTTCACACAAAGCATATATGTCGGCATTGAGCGCGGCAAAAGCCTCTCCCGTCTTGGAACGCTGACGGTTGAATTCAGCCCGATTGGAAGCACCGCGATTATTGGGAAGAGCCCAGATAGCGGGATCGGCGATATAGTATTGAAGATTCGCACTGACGACTTTGACATCGTACGGATGATCTGTTTGCGGAACCTCCGGGCGGCGATCTGCGGAAAACGACGGTTGCACCGTCGGCTGAATGGCGTATCCACCATACTGATAACGCACATATCCGCGAAGTCCGGTTATGAGAGAGCCGTTGCGGCGACCTCCGTTAGAATCGTAATAATTACAACCGGTAGCCGGCAAAAGCGTCAGACAATCTGAGATATTGCCCGAAACGACCGACTGATACGCATCGCTTGCAGGGAGCGCGACTTCGGTACCAGCGCGCAATCTGGAGGAAGAGAGCGTGAGCGAACCGTTGCGGATCAGGTAATAGTTGTTGGTTACATAAAGCGGATTGACGATTTCTATCTCCTTATTCATATAGGAAGATAAATCGCAGGGAAAAGTAACACGTATTTGCCCGAAAAGCGGCAACGTGAAGAGAACGAATCCCGTGAAGAAAAGAAGCGTAAAAAATTTTTTCATTCAGATGAATATTGAGCTAGAAAAACAATCGATATTAAATAAAACCGGGATGAAAGAGAAACCAGGATTCAGCGCGATAAAGATACGACGAACCGATGATTAATGAAACCGAACGCAATAATAGAAAGAAAAAAGAGAACCTATTGACAACGCAAATTACCCCCTCACCAATCCGCAATCCTTCAACGAACCGAGCTACGCAAAGTTTTCAACCCTAAGGAAGAGCGACAATCAATAAAAAAAGCCGTTCCAATCGAAATTGAAACGGCCTTTGAATAGTATCGATACAGGAATAATCCTTACTCGTTATCTTTTGTTATCGTAACCATCAGATGCTCTTTCTTGATAGCCTGTCCCGGTGTAACACCAATGAAAGAGACAGTCCCTGCAAAAGGAGCCAAAATACGGTTTTGCATTTTCATCGCTTCATGAATCAGCAAGAGCTGACCCTGAGCAACATGGTCGCCTTCTTTGACATTGATGCTAACGATCGTACCCGGTAGATTCGCTTTCACTTCACCCGGAACAGGATTAACCCATTTCGGACGATTCAGATATTTGCGAGTGAGGGTCGTATTGTAGTAGCGCGCCAAAACGACAAAGGGCACCAATTCTTTTTCATTCTTTTTTTCCATGATGATTCTGTTTAAAGATTAGAACGGAGGAAGACCATGTTTCTTTTCAGGACGGATCTCCTCTTTATCTTTAGACAAAGCCAAAGCATGTAGAATATATGAACGAGTCTCAGCCGGACGGATGACCGTATCAATGAATCCACGAGAAGCAGCAACGTATGGATTCGCGAATTTATCGATGTATTCCTGTACTTTCTCTTCACGGACAGCAGCCGGATCGGCAGCTTCTTTGATTTCTTTGGCGAAGATGATGTTTGCTGCACCTTCAGGGCCCATAACCGCGATTTCGGCAGTTGGCCAAGCAAATACGAAATCAGCTCCCAAGTGACGAGAGTTCATCGCGATGTAACCACCACCATAGGCTTTACGAAGGATAACGGTGATTTTAGGTACAGTCGCTTCGGAATAAGCATAAAGCATTTTCGCACCGTGACGGATCACGCCTGCATGCTCCTGGTCTACACCCGGCAAGTAGCCCGGCATATCTTCCAAGGTAATGATCGGAATATTGAACGAGTCACAGTAACGGATAAAACGAGCCGCTTTACAAGCCGAGTCGATATCCAATACGCCGGCAAGCACCATCGGCTGGTTGGCAACGAAGCCTACCGTTTCGCCACCCATACGGCCGAAACCGATTACGATGTTGGCAGCCCACATTTCCTGTACCTCAGTAAAGTCTGAATTATCGGCAATCGTACGGATCACTTCACGAACATCATAAGGCTGATGCGGATCTGACGGAATGATCGTTTCGATCGGTTTTTCAACAACCGGTTCGGCAGCTTCGATCTCGTCGGCTTTCACCTTGTTGTTGGCAGGGATCAATGAGATCAATTTCTTGATCTGATCGAAACACTCCAATTCGCTATTTGCGAAGAAGTGAGCATTCCCTGTAATTTCGGCCTGAACACGAGCACCACCCAGGTCTTCCTGAGAGATCTCTTCACCCAATACGGTTTTGATTACGTTCGGACCAGTAATGAACATTTTTGAGATCTGATCAACCACAAAAACGAAGTCGGTAAGAGCCGGAGAGTAAACCGCTCCACCTGCACAAGGACCAAGGATCACCGAGATCTGAGGAATAACCCCAGAAGCGATCGTATTGCGATAGAAGATTTCGCCATAACCGGCCAAAGCCCCTACCCCTTCCTGGATACGCGCACCACCCGAGTCGTTGATTCCGATGATCGGCATTTTCAATTTCAATGCGTGATCCATGATCTTCGTGATCTTACGAGCGTGAGCCAGACCAAGCGATCCGCCCGCTACCGTAAAGTCTTGAGCATAGATACATACCGGCTGACCACTGATGGTTCCGGTTCCGGTGATTACACCATCACCCGGTAGTTTCTTTTTGTCCATGCCGAAATCATGGCTTTCGTGTTCGACAAAAAGGTCATATTCATGGAAGGAATTTTCGTCCAACAACTCCATGATTCGATTACGTGCTGTTAATTTCCCGGATGCTTCTTGTTTTGATATTGCAGCATCTCCTCCTCCTTTCTGAAGGAGAGCGATCTTTTCATCAAGAGCGAGAATCTTGTTTGTGATAGTGCTCATTATTGGTGTTTTTAAAGGATTCCGTCATTGGAACGGAAACTTAAGATTAAACAAAAGTACAAACTCACAATGTGCGAGAATTCGATATAATCAACGGGGTTGCATCTTCGTACGGTATCCGCAGTTGACTTTCCCCTTAAGAATATTATTCAGTTTGGCTTTGATCAGCTGTTTGCGAATCGGTGAAATATGGTCGATGAATAGTTTTCCTTCAAGATGATCGTATTCGTGCTGAACGATACGCGCAGCAAATCCTTTAAAGATCTCTTCTTTGGGATTGAACTCTTCATCCATATATTGAACCGTGATCACCGTAGGGCGAGTCACTTTTTCGTGAATACCCGGCAAGCTAAGACAACCCTCTTCGATCGTGGCATCATCTCCTTCCGTAACAGTGATACGCGGATTGATCATCACACGCTTAAAATCTTTGCAATCGGCGAAATCGTCGCCCATCGGTGAACCATCGATCACAAGCAGACGGATCGGCAAGCCGATCTGCGGAGCCGCCAAGCCGACACCTTCGGAACTGTACATCGTTTCGAACATATCTTTAATCAGATTAGGCAATTCGGGATAATCGACGGTGATATCTTCTGCAATTTTGCGAAGAACGGGCTGACCATATAAATAAACAGGCAAATTCATAATTTAAACTTTAGATTCTGACTTTCGAGATACCCTTGAAGGATAATTGTGGCACTGATTTCATCGACAAGTTCTTTGTTTTGACGATCTTTTTTCTTCAAGCCACCATCGCGCATGGTCTGATGCGCCAAAACCGAAGTAAAGCGTTCGTCGACCATCTCGACAGGTATCTGTGGAAATGTTTTCTTTAGATTTTTAACAAAGGGTTCTATGTATCGCCAACTTTCAGATGGCTCATTGTTCATCTGTTTCGGCATTCCGACAACAAACAGCTCGACTGACTCTTTCGAGGTATATTCTTTCAGAAAAGTGATCAGAGAGGCAGAGGGAACGGTCGTCAGACCATTGGCTATAATCTTCAAGGGATCGGTAACGGCAATGCCGGTACGTTTCCGTCCATAATCGATAGATAAAATTCGTCCCATAGCCAACAAAGATAGTACAAAGGGTTTAAATCGCAAATCAGACAATAAACTTCCGATCATTCTTTTGAAAATATTAGTATCCGAACCAACTCACTATCAATAAATAAGAACGAGCGATGGCGGATTGAAAGAATCGACCGAAAGAGGGCAAAAAATGATCAGGCGGGATTCGAAAAATGGTTAGGCAGAAAAAAAGAAAAACCCAGGCAGGAAAATCGAAAAAGTCAGGCAGAAAAAATACACCCCTCAACGCAGGCAGGAAATCACTTAAAACCGCCTGTTTCGGGTGCATGAAAATGAGAAAGGGCAACCACCGCGTTTCCGCAGAGTTGCCCTTCGTCCGTATCTATATTCCAAACGGTCGATGACCGAACGGGATTATTTCTTAAACATACGATCCATCTGGCGTTTGTCTTCGCGCTCCTTGATGGATTGGCGTTTGTCGTAGCTTTTCTTTCCTTTCGCCAAAGCGACATTCAGTTTGGCAAATCCTTTTTCGTTGATGAACAAACGGGAAGGAATGAGGGTTAAACCGGACTCTTTGATGAGACGTTCGAGTTTGCGAAGTTCTTTCTTCTCCAAGAGAAGTTTGCGATCGCGACGAGCCGAATGGTTGTTGTAGCTTCCATAGAAGTATTCGGCGATGTACATATTCTTCACCCAAAGTTCACCATTTGCAAAATAGCAATAGGAATCGACCAAGCTGGCTTTGCCCTGACGAATCGATTTGATCTCGGTTCCGGTAAGAACGATTCCGGCACGATAGGTATCTAAAATCTCGTAATCGAACGTAGCACGTTTGTTACGGATATTTATATCTGGTAATTTCATTTTCATAACATTCATTTCATCGGATAGACAAGCCCGGCATCAGCATGAGCATCACTTTTTCGACCATATAAGGAGAGGCAACGATAATAGCCGTACTCAAGATAAGGAATTTAATTCGAGCCTTTTCGCCTATGCCCATAAATTTATCGCTTCCGACCCATATTATGTATAATACATACAGTAACGCAAATTTCAGGAAAAACAATTCGGGTAAGATCGCGAGCAGCGTGGTTATCATATAACAACAACAGGAAACATATCCTACGAACAAGCGACACTTTACGATATTATCGTCTCTGCGGAAGAAGAACTTCATCGCTTCGTTCAATACAAAAGCAGCGAGAAAGAAACCGGCAAATAACGAAACGAAAGTAACGGATGCGGATTTTAATGCGTATTCGATATCATAGCCTTTGGAATAAAACAATTTTCCGAGGAAAGTAGCGAGCGTCGTAAACCCGATTACGGGATAAAGAAATTTATCTAAAAAACTTTTGTTGTCGATATCGGCTTCGGTATCTAACTCTGCCCAAGAGGTCACCGGAGAGATACTTAGCGAAAAGAGCGTATGGAGAATGGTCTTATACATTTTGTGAAACAATTTTGTACAAAAATAAATATTTAAGTCATATTATAAAACAAATAGAACGGGGCTTTTCCCTTCTGAACGGATTATAACATTTGGAATGATAACCAGAGAAAACAAAGAATGTTTAGCAGAGTACAGAAAAAAAGGAGTAGCTCGTGACGAACTACTCCTTTTCTGCATACAGAATCGTATGCCCACACACAAAACTACACTGTACTGAAATTAATCTCCCTTAAAGATTAATAGCAAATATATGACGAGAACAAATCTCCAATAATTATGCCCGCTTTTTATCCAGTTCGGCAATGACTTGCTTCATCTTGGTTTCGGAAAGCGGATATATCGCGATGAAAAGCACGCTTAAGACAGTCCCTACCGCCGGAAGCCAGCTCAGGAACATCCGGATACCGTGTATCGACTGTTCGGACTGAACCGCATTGGCTTCGAAACCGTAGTATGCCAAGAGCCACCCCGTAAGCGCACTACCGATCGCCCAACCGAACTTCTGACTCATCGACGACGATGAAAAGATCAGCCCGGTTGCCCGGTTGCCCGTCTTCAGTTCGGAATAATCGGCACAATCGGCATACATCGACCATAAGATCGGGAATATGCTACCCGCACAGATACTGATCAGGATCTGGAACGTAAAGATCATAAACAGATCTTCTTTTTCGAACCAATAGAAAATGATCGAAAGCACGGTTGCAATAATCATCGCTCCCATATAGGTGCGTTTCTTTCCGATCCGGTTGCTGATTGGAGCTGCGAGAACTACTCCGATGATGTTGGCCATCTGCCCAATGGCCAGATAAAGGCCGCTCAAGACGAAAGAAACACCAAAGAGAGAGATATTCTTATAACTGTCTTCGACGATATAGTATTTAAAATAATAGACCGTCGCTCCATCGCGAATCGAATTGAAAATCAACGCCGCGATACCACTTCCTAAAAGAATCCACCACGGACGGTTGGAGAACAGATCCTTCAAATCGTCTTTCAGACGGGTGTTTTGCTTATTCAGCGGTTTGACACGTTCGCGAGTCAGTGCAAAACAACCGTAGAACAACATGGAACTAACGACTGCGATGACAACGACACTCATGGTCCAACCAAACGACTCGGAATGGCCGATGCTGAAGGCGTTGACCATCGGCATAAAGAGCAGGAGCGCCAAGAAACTACCCAGATACGCGAAAAGCATCCGGAAAGTAGAAAGAACATTTCGATCTTTCGGATCGGGACTTATCACACCCAGCACCGACGCATAAGGAACGTTGATGGCCGAATAGATCATCATACTCAGCGCGTAGGTAACGTAGGCATATAAGGTTTTTCCTCCCTGGGAGT
>CAMTOW010000042.1 GCA_947074245.1 uncultured Bacteroidales bacterium
GGATTCTACGTCTAAAAACGATGTCCTGAAAAAGAATTTCATCGATTTCTTCATTCGCAAAGGTGCTGCAACAATTGCGGATGTAGCGAAAGAAACCGACCTCAGTATCCCTACTGTAACCAAGATATTAAGCGAAATGCAGCGCGACAATCTGATTCTGGATTGTGGTAAAAGCGAGCATTCGGGAACCCGAAAAGCCACCTTATATAATATAAATCCCGAAATGGGATATTTCGTCGGCATCGATGTGCAACACTCGCATATCCTACTGGCATTGACGAATTTTTCCGGAAAATTACTTTTCACAAAAGAGTACAAAGATTTTCGTCTTCAGGATTCCAAACAAGCATTCGTCCAACTCTGCGATGCCATTGAGGACTTCCTGACCGTACAACCTGTTGATCGCAATAAAATCCTCAATATGGGTGTGAATATGCCCGGACGCATTGACAACAGCAAAGGCATATCCTACTATTATATGCAGGATACCGAATCGCCGTTGACGGAAGAGCTTGAAAAAAGATTCAATATACCGACAAGACTTGATAACGATACGCGTGCGATGTGCTACGGAGAATACATGTGCGGGGTCGGTAACGGCGAGAAAAATGTGATTTTCGTAAATATGAGTTGGGGATTAGGCATCGGCATCATTACCGAAGGACGCCTTTATTACGGCAAATCCGGATTCTCAGGCGAATGGGGGCATGTCAATCTGTTCGACAACGAGATACTTTGCCATTGCGGCAAAAAAGGATGTCTTGAAACGGAAGCATCCGGATCCGCTATATTCCGCCGTTTCATGGATAGCTATCGTCAAGGCAGCACAACCATTTTGAAAGAAAAACTGGATACCGGAAAAGACATCGTACTGGAAGATATTCTTGACGCAGTCAAAAAAGATGATATCTTATCAATCGAACTGATCGAATCAGCCGGACGTACGCTCGGGAAATATATCGCGGGGCTACTGAACATCTTTAATCCGGATGTCTTGATCCTGGGTGGTTCGGTTGGCGCAATCGGCGATTATCTGGCATTTCCGGTCAAAACCGGCATTATGAAATATACGCTTAACTATGTGAACAGCGATACCGAACTTCGTGTCGCATCGCTCGGGAAGATCGCAGGAGCGATCGGAGCTTGCATGCTTAGCCGCAGCAAGTGCCTTGGCATCATCAAAGATGCCTGAGTAAAATCATTACCACACACATCTTAACCTGAACTGAGAAAAAGAGCCTTTACGGGCTCTTTTTTTTGTGACCATACATCAATGCGGCTCTTGTAATCCGATATCTCATCCGCTTGTTCCGCTCAACCGCAAGTACCTGATCCAAAATGTAGATCTACAAACCAACGAAAACACCCCCTATTCAGACTATTAATTCTGAATAGGGGGTGTTTTCCGAACGGAAGCCGCGTTTCGCGAACTTCAATCCGATTGATCCGAGCGGTCAGTCCGTTTCCGAAATGCCGGAATCAAGATATCAAGGAGCCGGAATCTCAAGACCCGGTATGCTGTTTAATTTGATAGTAAACAACAGAGTAGAATAAGCAGGGATGCTGGATGTTGCAGAGGCGCCATAGCCAAGTTCCCAAGGAATCACAACTTGCCAAACCGAACCTACCGGCATATTCTGCAATACGATCTGCCAACCTTGAATCAATTTGGTAACTTCACTCTGAAAGCCGTAGTTTTCATCAAAATATTCGGTCGTATTGATCAACCGTCCGCTGTAATCGACATTCACCGTGCTAGTAAAGAAAGGAGGCTGAGTTCCCACTTTTCCTGAGTCAACGATATGATATAGCACTTTGTATTCCGGATAACCCAACGACGCTAGTTCAGAGTAATATTTTTTCCCGTCTTCACCGATCGTATCTTTCATACGGGCAAAATAATTTTCGTTCTCCAGCTTCCAAGCCTCGATCTCGCCGCTGTTATCGTTATCGTCCAGACATGAAACGAATGTCAAGGAAGTAAAAAGCAAGAATATGAAATAATAGATTTTCTTCATATTGGTAGATGATTATTAAAAACAGGCCGAAGCCATCGTTTTATGTGATAATTGATATTGATTCATGATTTTCGCACCTCTATCCGATCGTGCTTATTGGGGAATGCCATATCCCTCCAAACGTACCGTAAACCGAAGCGTCGAATAAGGGTGGATAAATCCGATTCCTTTTTCGCCATAAGCGAGTTGCCACGGAATCACCACTTCCCATACCGCATTTTGATTCATCCGAGGCAAGAACGTCTGCCATCCTTCAATCAGAGTGGGCAAGGAGAAAAACTCATTCGTCTTCGTCTCGACCGCCCGGTCTGAATCGTAAAAGTAACAGGCGTATGAAACGCGTACCGAATCATCGGGCAATACCGGATTTTCCGGAGCAGGAATACCCGAATCGACAATGTGATATAACACCGGAAAGCGTCCGTTCAATATGCCGGGCAGAGCGTCATAATAGTTCTTACCGTCGGCATCCAGCGAATCGATCATCTGCTGGAAGAACACCTCGTTGGCCTCTTTCCATTCATCATATTTCATGCCCGAATCATTATCCTCCTGACAAGAGTTGAAACCGAATGTGATGATGGAAAACAGAAGGATATAAAGCCGTTTATTCATAACGATTGATTTACCGGATAAGTATCAGCCCGTGAAAAAAGAGTCTTAGAACTCCACTTTCGGTGCCGATTGAGCACCTTGTTCCGCCTGGAAATAAGGTTTTTTCGAAAACCCGCCCATACCGGCGACTAACATCGCTGGAAATTGTCGGATTTTGGTATTGAACTGACGCGCCACGTCGTTGTAACGGTTCCGTTCTACCGAGATCCGGTTTTCGGTCCCCTCCAACTGAGCCTGCAGTTCCAAAAAGTTCTGGTTAGCCTTCAAGTCCGGATAATTCTCCGTTATGGCCAACAGACGCCCCAAAGCCTGACTCAACTCCCCCTGTGCCGCCTGATAGCGAGCAAGAGACGCCTCATCCAGATTCGACACATCGATGGTCGTGGAAGTCGCTTTGGCACGAGCCGCCACCACACCCTCAAGCGTAGCGCTCTCGTGGGTTGCATACCCTTTCACCGTACTGACCAGATTCGGAATCAGGTCGGCACGACGCTGATACTGATTCTCCACATTGGCCCATTGTGAATCCACTTTTTCCTCTTCGGTCACCATACCGTTGTAGGCTCCCATACACCAGAAAATAAAACCGCCGACGATCACCAGGATAACAGCGGCAATGATTAATCCTTTTTTCATGTGACTAAGATAAAAACAAAACGACCACAAAATCAGCGAAAGACCGGCTGTAAACAACTTTCTCTTCCCGCTGATCCTGTGGTGCCTTATATTGAATTACTCGGTAATCTTTTTAAGCAGGTTTCTCAACGATACCTGATCCGCGATGATACCGCGAAGCTGGTCGATAGCGACACGCTCCTGAGTCATCGTATCACGGAAACGGATTGTAACCGTATTGTCGGTTAGCGTCTGATGATCCACCGTTACACAGAAAGGTGTTCCGATCGCATCCTGACGACGATAACGTTTTCCGATCGAGTCTTTCTCATCATATTGACATTTGAAATCGAATTTCAAGTCGTCGATGATCTGACGCGCTTTGTCCGGCATTCCGTCTTTTTTGGTCAATGGCATCACAGCCACTTTCACCGGAGCCAGAGCCGCAGGCAGTTTCAATACCACACGCGTTTCTCCGTTTTCAAGCTGCTCTTCCGTATAAGCGGCAGCCATTACAGATAAGAACATACGGTCCACACCGATCGAAGTCTCGATCACATACGGCACATACGATTCTTTGGTTTCCGGATCGAAATACTGAAGTTTTTTTCCGGAATATTGTTCGTGGCTCGAAAGGTCAAAGTTCGTACGAGAGTGAATACCCTCTACCTCTTTGAATCCGAACGGCATTTCAAACTCGATGTCTGTCGCCGCATTCGCGTAGTGAGCCAGTTTGTCATGATCGTGGAAACGATATTTTTTCTCACCCAGTCCCAATGCTTTGTGCCATTTCAGACGAGTATCTTTCCATTTAGCGAACCATTCCAATTCCTCACCCGGACGAACGAAGAACTGCATCTCCATCTGTTCGAACTCACGCATACGGAAAATGAACTGACGCGCAACGATCTCATTACGGAACGCCTTACCGATCTGAGCGATCCCGAAAGGAATCTTCATACGACCGGTTTTCTGAACGTTCAGGTAGTTTACGAAAATACCCTGAGCCGTTTCCGGACGCAGATATACTTTCATAGCACCTTCCGCCGTAGAACCCATTTCCGTAGAGAACATCAGATTGAACTGACGAACCTCCGTCCAGTTTTTCGTTCCCGAGATCGGACAAACGATCTCATAATCCAGGATAATCTGACGAAGATCTTCCAGGTTGCTATCATTCAATGCTTTTGCGAAGCGTGTATGTAGTTCTTCTTTTTTAGCCTGATATTCCAGAACGCGTCCGTTTGTCGCACGGAACTGTTCCTCATCAAACGATTCTCCGAAACGTTTCGCCGCTTTTTCAACCTCTTTGTTGATCTTGTCGTCGAATTTCGCCATCTGGTCTTCGATCAACACGTCGGCACGGTAACGTTTTTTTGAATCTTTGTTGTCAATCAACGGGTCATTGAACGCGTCAACGTGTCCCGATGCTTTCCAGATCGTCGGATGCATGAAGATCGCAGAATCGATCCCTACTACATTCTCATGCAGCAGAACCATGCTGTCCCACCAGTATTTTTTGATATTATTTTTTAGTTCAACTCCATTCTGTCCGTAATCGTAAACAGCAGATAAACCGTCGTAGATTTCACTTGATTGGAATACGAAACCATATTCTTTGGAATGTGAAACCAACTTCTTGAAAACATCTTCCTGTTGTGCCATAATAATTAGTTAGTTTATAGGACTGCAAAGTAAATAATTTTTTCGATTAAATTTGTATTTTTGTAAGGCAGACAGTCTATTATAGCCGATAAAAAACTTAAATCTCCGTATTAAACGAACACTTCGGCTACCTTTCATTAACAAATACAGTAACAGCATCCAAACATGAGTAATATTGACGAGTTTGATTCTACCGACATCAACAACGACATGACGGAAAATCACTCTTCCTACAAGGTTGCACCGGATAATACCGGCGAGTTGAAACATCACCTTTCGGGGATGTACCAGAACTGGTTTCTGGATTATGCGTCGTATGTGATCCTCGAGCGTGCCGTACCCCACGTGACCGACGGCTTGAAGCCCGTTCAGCGACGCATCATGCACGCGATGAAATGCCTCGACGACGGACGCTACAACAAAGTAGCCAACATCATCGGACATACGATGCAGTACCATCCTCACGGCGACGCTTCGATCGGCGACGCTCTGGTTCAGCTCGGACAGAAAGACCTGCTGGTCGATTGTCAGGGTAACTGGGGAAATATCCTTACCGGCGACGGCGCGGCTGCTCCCCGTTATATCGAAGCCAGACTCTCTAAATTCGCTCTTGAGGTTCTGTTCAATCCGAAGACAACCAACTGGAAACTCTCATACGACGGACGTAACAAAGAACCGATCACGCTACCGGTCAAATTCCCCCTACTCCTTGCGCAGGGCGTAGAAGGGATCGCCGTTGGTCTGTCTTCTAAAATTCTGCCTCACAACTTCAATGAAATACTCGATGCGGCCGTTTCCTGTCTGAAACAGGAGCCGTTTTCCATCTATCCCGACTTCCTGACCAAAGGGATGATCGATGTAAGCCGTTACAACGACGGCGAGCGCGGAGGATCGGTCAAACTAAGAAGCCGTATCGAAAAGAAAGACAACAAGACTTTGGCCATTACCGATCTGCCGTACGGAAAAACCACCTCTTCCCTGATCGATTCGATTCTGAAAGCCAACGACAAAGGAAAGATCAAAATCCGTAAAGTAGACGACAATACCGCAGGCGAAGTGGAGATCCTGGTGCATCTTGCTCCGGGTGTATCTTCGGATAAGACCATCGACGCACTCTATGCGTTCACCGATTGCGAGGTGAGCATTTCGCCCAACTGTTGTATCATATCCGATAACAAACCTCACTTCCTGACCGTAAGCGACGTCTTGCGCGAAAGCGTCAATAGTACGTTGCAGTTGCTTCAGTTGGAATTGGAAATTCAAAAAAGCGAACTGCAGGAACAACTCCTGTTCTCCTCTCTCGAAAAGATCTTCATCGAAGAGCGTATTTACAAAGACAAGGAATTTGAGAACAGCAAGACGCTCGAAGAGGCGATTCGCCACATTGATTCGCGTCTGGAACCGTTCAAGCCCAATCTGATCCGAGAAGTGAACGACGAGGATATCCGCAGACTCATGGAGATCAAAATGGGCCGGATCCTGAAATTCAACAAAGACAAAGCGGATGAACTGCTTGCCAAAATATTGGAGCAGATCGCAGCCATTGATAAAGACCTTTCGGACATGATCGGGTTTACCATCCGATGGTATACCCATCTGAAAAGCAAATACGGACATCTTTATCCGCGTAAAACCGAACTTCGCAACTTCGATACCATCGATTCGGCCAAAGTGGTCGAAGCCAATGAGAAGTTATATATCAACCGCGAAGACGGATTCATCGGCACCGAACTTAAAAAAGACGAGTTCATCTGCAACTGTTCGGATATCGATGATGTCATCATCTTCTATAAAGACGGAAAATACAAAGTGGTCCGTGTCAGCGAAAAGATGTTCATCGGCAAAAACGTATTGTATGTGAATATCTTCCGCAAGAACGACGTACGCACCATCTACAACGTAGTATATCGCGACGGAAAAGACGGACTGCATTATATGAAGCGATTCGCCGTAACAGGCGTTACCCGCGACAAGGTATATGACATCACTCAGGGGAAACCCGGCTCACGCATCGTTCATTTCACGGCGAATCCGAACGGAGAAACCGATATCCTGCGCGTTGTGTTCAAACCAAAAGCGCGCATGAAGCAGCTTCAGATTGAAAAAGATTTCGCCGACATCGCCATCAAAGGGCGTCAGTCGATGGGGAACATCCTCTCGAAAAACGAAATCCATAAGATCTCTCTCAAAGAAAAAGGGGGATCTACGCTCGGTGGCCGAAAAGTTTGGTTCGATTTCGACGTTAACCGTCTGAACTATGACGGACGCGGAACGTTATTAGGAGAGTTCAACAGCGGCGACCTGATTCTGGTAATTCTGAAAAACGGAGAGTTCTATACATCCAGCTTCGATGTCAGCAATCATTATGAGGATAATATCCTGCGTATTGAGAAGTTCGATCCGAACAAAGAATGGACCGCTGCTTTACACGATGCCGACCAAGGCTATCCGTATCTGAAGCGATTCCGTTTCGAAGCAAGCCCGCGTAAGCAGAATTATCTGGGCGATAATCCCAAATCGGTTTTGATCGCACTGAGCGATATCCCGTATCCGCGTTTCCAACTTACGTTCGGCGACAAAGACAGCTTCCGCGAACCGTTGATTATCGACGCCGAATCCTTTATCGGAATCAAGAGTTTCAAAGCGCGCGGCAAGCGTCTGACCACGTTTACCTTCGGAGGCCTGACCGAACTCGAACCAACCCGATTCGAAACTCCGGCTGATGCTCCTCAAATCGCCGATACCGACAGCGATGAGCCGATTGAACCGATTGATCAGGAGCCGGAAGAATCAACGTCCGATCTGCTCGACGAAATCACGGGACAAGGAAAACTCGACTTCGAATAAACCAATTACGATTCTATACATCTGACCGCCGTACGGCACCGTACGGCGGTTTTTTCCCAATAACCCGCCCATGAACAACATCTACCTCCGCCTCATCGGCCCCCTATTGTCTTTGTGTGTTTCACTTTGCGTATTCGGTCAGGATCAAGATAAACCCGAACGCATGATCGTCTCTTCGACGACTGTCGGAATGGGAAATTCCGTTTTGCTGGATACTTACCTCACCCCCATCACCTATCACGGGTGGAACATCAACCTGCGCAACGAACGCCTCCAGGTAGCGCATCGGGGCAATGGCAAACGAATCAACCAACAATACATTTGGGCAAACTATACATCCAATGAGAACAAACCGCGCAACGGATCGCTTTACAGCGGTTTCGCCGGCTATTCATGGGGCACTCAATGGCAATTCCAACCGATTCCGTCATTGCGCGTAGCCGTCGGCCCGTATGCTTCGGGCGAATGTGGATTCGTCTACAATCCTCGCAACAGCAACAATCCGGCTTCGGCGAAATTGTCGCTCAACGCGGGAGCAACGGCCCAGGCGATCTATACCTTGCCGATACGCCGGTTCCCGATCACGGTGCGTTATCAGGTCTCGTTACCTGTTTTCGGGATGTTTTTCTCTCCCGCCTACGAGCAGTCTTATTACGAAATCTTCGAAGTGGGCAATTCTAAAAACATCGTTCATTTCGGATCCTTCCACAATCAATTCAATTTGGAGAATTATCTCACGGCAGATTTTCCGATCGGCAACCTCTATCTCCGCATCGGTTATCTGGGGACCATCCGCAATACACATATCAACGACATCAAAAACAAAGGAATCAACAATTCATTTATGATCGGATTCGTAAAGCAATTCTATCCGTTCCGAAAAAAACAGAAACGCGACTCTTCCCGCGAAGCGGTAAATCCGTTTTATTTTTCCGAGAACGTCATGAACCCCCGTTGATAACCGAAATTCGTTCCCACCATAATCCCATTCCTTATGAAATCACTAAAAATCAACATACTCTTTCTTCCGCTGTTTCTACTTCTGTTCGGCTGTGTCGATGAGAAACAGTTCGACAATACTCCGGAAGGCAACTTCGATGCCTGCTGGAACATCATCAATGAGAAATATTGTTTTTTCGGATACAAAGAGATCGATTGGCAGGAAGTATACCATAAGTATCGTCCGCTCGTCGGGCCCGGCATCGGTCGTGATTCGCTGTTCAACGTCTTGGCAGATATGCTCGCCGAGTTGCAAGACGGGCACGTCAACCTGTACGCTCCCTTCAATCAGGCTCGTTATTGGGCATGGTTTGAAGACTATCCGGAAAATTTCGACGCGAAGGTGCAGCGTAAATATCTGGGCAACGACTATCTGATCGCGGCGGGTATCAAATACATTATTCTTCCCGATTCGATCGGATATGCCTATTATAGCAGCTTCGGCAACGGTGTGGGAGAACTCAATATGGACTATGTGCTCGCTTATTTCAGAAATTGTAAAGGAATTATTTTCGACGTGCGCAACAACGGAGGAGGAATGCTTTCCTATGTCAATACGATCGCATCCCGGTTTACCGACGAAAAAATCATATCGGGTTATATCACTCATAAAACCGGCAAAGGGCACAATGACTTTTCCAAGCCATACCCGATGCACCTCTCTCCGTCCGAGAGGATCCAGTGGGATCGTCCGGTCGCGTTACTGACCAACCGACATACCTTCAGCGCTGCCAACAACTTCGTAAGCGTGATGCGGCTTCTTCCCAACGTCACGACGATTGGCGATAAAACCGGGGGCGGTAGCGGTCTGCCTTTCTCATCGGAACTCCCGATCGGGTGGTCCATCCGTTTTTCAGCCTCTCCGATCTACGATGCCGAAATGAATCATACCGAATTTGGGATCGATCCCGACATAAAAGTATCGATGACACTCGAAAGTATGCTCCAAGGTAAAGATGATATCATCGAATCTGCAAGAAATTTCATACTAAATACCCCTTGATAACCAGCTATTTGCCAAATAATACGCAAAAAAGTATCATTTTTTTTGCCTTAGGTGTTGTGTAATACAGAAAGTCGTCTTATCTTTGCAATGCAAAAACAAAGCGGATGTGGTGTAATTGGTAGCCACGCCAGACTTAGGATCTGGTGCCGCGAGGCGTGGGGGTTCGAGTCCCTTCATCCGCACCACTTTGTTTTTCACCCGCGGATGTGGTGTAATTGGTAGCCACGCCAGACTTAGGATCTGGTGCCGCGAGGCGTGGGGGTTCGAGTCCCTTCATCCGCACCACTT
>CAMTOW010000043.1 GCA_947074245.1 uncultured Bacteroidales bacterium
GTATTGAAGAATTCCGGATCTTGTCCGTTCAATTTCTTATCGCAATAGATTAGGAACAGGTTAGTGGCTTGTACTTTCAGTGCCAGGTTGTTGATTTTCGCGTGTTCCAACCAGTTTTTAGGGAAATCATATGTCAATGAAATCTCTTTCATACGGATGAAGCCACCGTCAGCCACACGTTCTGTACTGAAGTTGTATGCGTTGTATGCATAGCTGATGTCATTACCATATTTCTTGTAAAGACGTCTGCCGGCAATCGTTGGGATTGTAGTCGAGTTTTCATCACCCGGAACTACCCAACGGTTTTTAAATTCTTTCGGCATAGCGGTCAGATCCGAATAAGATGAGCGGAATACTTGGTCAAGACGGATCTTATTACCGAATGAATAGGTAATGAATACGTTCAATTTGAAGTTTTTCCAAGTCAACATATTACCGAAACTACCTGTTACGGTTGGGTCGATCGGGCCTTCATATTTCAAGAAGTCCAGATTCTCATAGTTCTGGAAGTAGATACCTGTAATAGTTTCTGTTCCGTCTTCATTGGTAAATACCGGAAGACCTTCGTCATTCAATCCTACAAATGGGATAGAGAACAAAGAGCGTACCGGATAGCCTTCACGAGCAAAACCGTTTGCGCTTACCAAGTTGATTACGTTCGAGCGAGAGTCTAGAGCGGTAATCTTGTTTTTCGCGAAACCGAAAATCAAGTCGGTCGACCAGCTGAAATCACGTGTTACGATGTTTTTTGTTGAAACAGTCGCTTCATAACCGTGTGATTTCATTTTCGCCACGTTGGCGTATTTCGTAATCTCACCACCAACACCGCTTGTGTTGATATAACCGATCAAGTCGTGGTTACGACGTGTATAGAAGTCGAACGATGCGTTGATGCGGTTGTTCAAGAATCCTAAATCGGTACCGATGTTGAACTCGCGTTTTTTCTCATAAGTCAATTCGCTGTTTTCAAGACCGTCCAGATACATTCCGGATTCAGCAACCGATGATAGCGGACGCCAAGGGTTGTAGCTCACGTAAATCGCGTTAGAGTTGGTTACGAACGACGGACCGCGGTCTGCAGTCAGTGAGTAAGATGCTTTTACGGTAGCGTGTGTCAATACGTCTTTGAAGATCGGAGCGAACCAAGTCTCTTCGTGCGCGTTCCAAGCACCTGATACGTTCCAGGTTGGCAACCAGCGAGCAGAACGGGATTTACCCAGTTTGTTCGATCCTTCGTAACGGATGGTTCCGTTCAGGATATAGCGCCCTTTGTAAGAGTAAGTACCCATCGCGAAGAATGCCGCGTTGCGGTAGTAGCTCCATGTACTGGTATAGTAGTCTGCGTTTTCTTCTTTTCCCTGTTTGAATACTTCGTAATCATAGAACGGAATACCGCCGTTTTCATACTGATATCCCCAACCGCGGAACCAGGTACGGTTACGGTCGATTGAACTTAACTCGGTACCTCCGAATAGGTTCATCAAGTGAGTGTCTTCTACGAAACTTGTGTTGTAAGCAGCCGTAGCACGGAAGTCCCAACCACGCATCATATATTCGGTACGGTTGTAGATACCACCCTGAGGCAGGATCGATACCGGACGTGAAGTCGGATCATCCGGATTCTGATACAACAATGGGTTGTTGTCGCGGATCGTTGCGTCTTCCGGGAAGATACCGGCACGGTAAGCTTCAGCCTGGTTCGAGAAGTCTTTGATATGATGTTCCTGTGTAGTCGTCTGATATTTCATCGCACCGATGGCTACGATTTCCAGTTTCTTGATCGGTTTGTAGTTTACCTCTCCCTGGAATTTCAAATCAGCAAGATTCAAATCGATATAGTTGTTTTCCAACTCATGTAAGATGTTGAACGACGTGTAGTTTCTTTTGTAGAACTGGGTCGGATCCAGTGCGCGAGATGTATTCAACGCATAGCTGTATGGGTTGATGTCGAAGTCACGTTTCACTTCACCACTCACAACGTCAGTTTCCTGACTCAATGTTCCCGGAGCTTTCTGTTTACGGTAAGATCCGTTTCCTAACAAGGATACGGTCAGGTTGCTCAATACGTTGTAAGATCCGTTTGTGTTGAATGTATAACGATCTACCGAACTTGATTTCGTCCATCCCGGATCGGTCATGATCGACATGGATGTATAGAATTTAGCGCGATCCGTACCGCTTGAGATACTTACCGCATGGTTCATCATCAGGTTGTTCTGGAATAGAACGTCGAACCAATCGGTGTTCATGAACTCCGCCTGACGCAGATAAGCGTTCATTGCATTTTGTGTATGTTCCACTCCATAGATGCCATTCCCCATATACTTGTTGATCAGGTCGTACATCTTGCTGTAAACACCGCCCGATGAACTTTGAGCGATATTCGCGAACTCCAACCATCCTTTTTGCTCCATCTCTTTATAGATACCCATCTGTTCCTGAGAGTTACAAATGTTGAAGTCCTTATATGATGGTTTCATACGGTACGTGAATTCTCCCGTATAGTTCAGACGGCTTACACCCGAACGACCTTTTTTAGTCGTGATTACGACTACACCGGCCATGGCGCGCGCTCCGTAGATAGAAGTCGCAGAACCGTCTTTGAGGATGTCGAAACTTTCAATGTCGTCAGAGTTTAATCCCGAGATTGCCGAAGCGATCAAGGTAGAAGCGTCACCCGATGAAAGGGCGTCACTGGAGATGTCAACCGGGTCTTCCATAACCACACCGTCCACAACCCATAGCGGAGTCGAGTTTCCGTAGATGGATGTCGCACCACGCACACGGATTTTCGGAGCGGTACCGAACGTACCCGAAACATTTTGTACCGATACACCGGCAGCACGTCCTTCCAAGGCGCGGCTCACATCCGGAATACCATCCAATTTGGCTTTGTCTGCTTCAATTTTAGTAGCAGCACCTGTAAATAAGCGTTTGTCCATCTTCTGCATCCCCGTGATGACAACTTCCTGCAATTCTTCCGAAGAGGATTGTAGCACGATGCGCATGTTTTTTTTCGGAGCGACCTCTTGCGGCTTCATACCGACATACGAAATGACGAGTGTTTTCGTACCGGCCGGAATGTCAAGATTGAACTGACCGTCAAAATCAGTAACAGTTCCAACTGTGGAATTCCCTTTGATTGTAATGGAAGCTCCGATGATCGGTTCATTATCATCTGCCGAGATGACAACTCCATTTACATGCTCCTGCTGGGCATAGACTGTGCCGCAACATAATATGAGAAGCGATAGAAATAGATGTAAATAATTCTTCATAAGAGTTATTTTAATAATTGAATAGAATTTAACCCATGATCATCAAAAGAGATTGTTCTAAATGGAAATCATTATAGGTAATTAATTTGATAGCTTAGCATACAAAATCTTTTAATACACAACTATTGCAAACAAAATGTAATGGATTAGGCATCTGTGACGGATAAATGTTTTTAGTACTAATTATTCCCGGGAAATTTGGCATTTGAATCCTTGTTTAGTTACGTTATACAAATAAAATAAAAATAATCTAATCTAAAACAAAATAATAAAAAAGAATGACTCATATATTAAAATTATTGTTCAAAAACATATTTTAAATAAACAATCCGTGTAAAAAGGCGCTTGTCCGCAGGTTTAGATATGTATTGTATGCCGAATAAAAATGTGTAATCTATTCGGGCTGTTTAACTGCTTGAACCTGAACCAATACTTCCGGAGAAGCGTTTTTTTATCAAACAATTTCTAACAGGTCTATGAAATATGATTTCCCCACCGCATTCGCATCCGTGTGTGAGAATACGGGTATTAAAAACGTATGGGTATTGGATTCCGATGAGAGTGCCTATTTCTCATGGCAAGACTCCTCTTTACCGACCATATCCCGCTTGAGCGATCCGGAGAAGATCTGTGTCGCGGCAGCCGCCGATGGCGTTTATCAAGATAAGCCGGGTATTTGCGTCTTTCCGTCCATTTCCGTATTGCTGGAGTCGTTGCCGGTTTTATTCGAACTGGATCGAGACCGTATCCCATTTCTGGTATTATGTATGACGGACGATTATGAGATCGTGCCCGAACGGGTTTTCCTTCCCATGTTGAGAAGTTGTGACTTTTTCGTTCAGACGCTTACCGACAATAATCGGGTTTATCATCGGATTACGAGAGGGCTTCAGTATGCGGTTGCGAGCAATCGGGTATCGGTGCTTTTGGTCGATCGCCGTTTGGTGTCGCCGGCTGAGAAATATGAAAAGTGCGGACGTTATCGGGCGCATATCACGCATCCGGTAATCGTAGCCACCGATCCCGAGATCAAAGAGTTGGCCGATCTTCTCAACGAGAAGAAAAAGATTGCCATCCTGTGTGGCAGACATTGCAAACAGGTGATTCCGGAGATCAACGAATTGTCTCGACGTTTGCAGGCTCCCGTCATATATCAACCTTATTTACGCCCCGCTCTTGAGGGAAAACTCGATCATCCCGGAGGCATTTACGGCAAATGGAGTGCCAACAGCGCCTACGAAGCGATTCGAAATTGCGATCTGCTGCTGTTGCTCGATTATTCGCAGAAGAATTTCTGCGAGTTCGGCTGCGATCTGTCAATCGTTCAGATCAGTCCGTTGTTTTGCAACGGCGTGGATAAAGACAAAACCAAACGAGTTTACAATGGTGATATCCGCGATACGATTCGGAAACTGATGCCGTATCTCAATGAGGTGCACGACGATACGTTTGTTTCACGGATAACTTCTCCTTATGACAAAGAAAATCGTCGGCTGAAAGAGAAACAGGATGAGATACCAACCTTATTATATGATTTGGCATCCATTCTCGAGGAGCGGTTGGATCGCAATGCCGCTCTCTGTGCGGAGGGGCGCGTGTCCTATTTCTTTCAGCATTTTATGATTCGGCCCGATACACGACGCTTCGTCTATCATCTGAACGATATCAACGGAGCGGCGAACGTGATTTTCGAGTCGATCGGACTTTCCCGGAGCGAAGGTGAGAAACAGAGTATCGCGATGATCGATTCTTCTCGTCTGGATCGGTCGTTCAGTTGTTTGCTCCCGCTGATCAACCCTCATTACCGATTTCGGCTTCTGGCATTCAATACCGATGCGGGGAATGAACCGACCTTCTTGGAAAAACTGGCCGTGAGCATGGGGTATACCTATCTGAAGATTACGGATTCCGATAAACTTCCGACCCAGATCGATTCCTGGCTCTATCATGCCAAAAGCGCGTTGCTTGAAGTCTGCATACCCGATTTCCAGCCCGCTGCTCTGGTGGATACGTTGCCGCAGAATCCGTTTACCATTCCCGAAAAACTTTCGACGACCGTTTTGGATTCGCTTTCCCAGCTTCATACCGGACCTGTATTTTGTAGCGGACAGACATTCCCGGATACCATAATACAATCGGATGTCTCCGGAAGGATTCATCGGATCACCAATAGCCGCAATATGTTTTTCGCTGCATGCGGTGCATCTCAGTTTTCCGAAGAGATTCCGGTTTGTATCGCAACGAGTCTGCCCGAAGTGCTTCGGATGTTGTCCGGTCTGCAGGAAGCATTAATGAAACAGACACCGATGCTGTTTATCGTCTTCATTTCATCGGATACGTGCGATGTTTCCCGTCAGCATCAGGCGTTGATACTCAATAGACTGGCTCATTTCCTTTCGGGATACAGTCAGTTTACCGATTTTAGGAAAGATCTGAATCTGGTGATCGGCGAAGCGATTGCCGAAGCGAAACAACTTCGCAGTGTCAGTACCGTCATTTTTCAGGATGTATTCAATGACGACACCGATGCGCATTGTTCGGAAGTATTCGATTCTCCTTACATGGAATCCGAGATGTATCCGGCAGACGACGAAATTGAGAAAATGGCCGATATCATCAACCATTCCACCTGTCCGGTCGTGTTCGCAGGCGACGGTTGCCGGGGAGCGCATAAAGAGGTGATCGAACTGATCCGTAAGATCAAAGCTCCGCTGGCATGGACCTTCAAGGGAAAAGATATTTTTGATTACGACAATTATTATCCGATCGGGATGGTGGGGCTTTTGTCGAATCCCGGACTTGAGTATGCGTTCAGGAAGTGCGACCTGATCATCGTATTGGGATCACGCATTCCGTATGACAATAAGATCGCCAAGAGCGCCCAGATCATACAGGTCGATTCCGATCGAGCATCGCTCGGAGTGGCTCATCCGATCAACTTCGGAGTAGCGGGCAACATCCGCCTCACCCTGCAGCGCCTTTTGCCGGGATTGCTTACGATCGGGAAGAGTACCTGGGCAGAAACCTGTAAGCAGAAATATCAGGAAGTGAATCGCGAATTCCTACGCGATATATCCGATAAGGAAGATCACTTGCAACAGATTATCCCCGAGAGTCTGTATCTGAGAATCAACGAGTACGCTCCCGAAAACGCATGGATCGTAGCGGATATGATCATGCCGTGGTATCTTACCGCTCTTCTGGTTGATAGCAAAGGTCGCCGCCGTATTTTTGCGACGGGCGATAGCAACTATACTTGTGATAGTACCGCGTTTTCAATCGGAGCTTCCCTCGATCCGGAATCGCCACCGATTCTGGTAATGTGTACCAATATAACCTTCCGCAAGCAAATGGGCAATTTGCAGAAACTGGCCGAGGCGGGTTACAATATCAAAGTGTTCGTAATGCATCTGTGGAATATCGAACCAACGGTCGTCTACTCCGATATGATGAAATCGGACGAGCTGAACGGATGTGTCATCTCCGACTTTACGAAAATGGATGATCAGATCCGGGAGGTCATGAATACGGAGGGGCCATGCGTCATTGATGTGATGCTTGTCAAGACGGAACTGATCAAGACTCCGCCGCTCTTGCCTTATCTTGCCCGGAAATACGGTCCGATCATGCGCAAACTCTATGTGAACAGTGAAAAAGACGATATCCTCGAATCATACGGTCAGGTGCCCGGTAGTTCGGGGGACGATCCGATCCATTCGGATTGATCCCGCTTCAATAGAAACGGATTATTCTCTTAAAACCGACAGCGCTGTCCAGGACGAGCTCGTCCCGAGCAGCGCTGTTCTCATCTGTGGATTTATCCGGTTCTTCTTATTCTGTCTGAACGATTGTGTCTTGCTCATTTTCGTTCACTCCATAATAATGAGCGGTTCCGCCGAATACCTTTTTTCGGATAAGTTCTTTCCGGCAAAGCGCGTTGAGATCGAGCCACGCCGTAACGCGCGAACATCGATTCAGTTCTGCTACCTCCTTGCTCAATAAAAAAGCCGCGCTCCGGAGTTTTTTCAGAATCCGTTCCTGTCGAACCTCTTTGGAATAGGGGCAGTTTCGGTCAATCGGTTTCTTCGGATCGAGAATTACGCTCCTTTCAATCTGTTTTTTCAGTTTTCGGTTTATAACGAATCGGATTCGCTTCAAAACAAGATCTTTTTTTCGGAACGGATTCGTATCGTTATAGCCTCCTTTTCCGCCGAATATGGGAATGAAGGTGCCGATTCCCGCCAGTTCGAGCTTATTTCCATGGGCGATCTCTTTTGAAAATAAATTTTTATAGGCTTCCAAAAAAGCCACTACATCTGCCGGACTGAGCGTGCACGTATCATTTACATAATGGCATAAATCTTCTGTGCTTATTGTTTCGTCGTTTATCGCGCTAACGTAATATTCGGAGCCGTCGATAACTCCACCGATCGTTTTTCGGACTTTCTTCAATTGAATTGGCATAGATTCTAATTTAAAAGGTTACTGAATGGATGCAAGTATCTGAAATCGTTCCGACACCGAGTCCGCAATTGCGCCATTTCGCACCATTTCACGCCAATAATGGCGAATATTGCCATTTTCGCACCTTTTTAGATTAAAATTCAAATTGGCGAAATCTGTTTTTCCGCTTTTCCTTCAAGTTTGTTTCCGGTCTGGCTCGAGTCTGCCTCCCTCCCGATTCTATTTTTCGCTTTAAGGAGATGAAAAGGGGATTTGCTTATTGTCGAAAAGCTGCCTGAGATAAACGTGTTCATCCGCCTTTAAACGCATGTTTCGACGGAAGTTAAGAGTGCTTCAAAGGGGCCTGTACAAGCGTTTAAAGGTGTTTGAAAAGGGATTGGGCAGGTAGATAAAATAGTTTGTTCAGGCAGAAAGATCCTCGATTTTAGTATACATTTGTGCTTTGTAGAACCGGCGTCCTCTGGGATTGGTCGGGTGAATTCATCAATCGTTTTAAAATTTCACACATGAAAAAATTACGTCAGCTTCTTATTTCGGCAGCCTTGTTGGGGGCGTCGTTCGGAACTGTCGGGGCACAGCAGGGATTTGTGCACGGACAGTCGGATACCTATGTTTGGCCTGAAGAAGCGAATGTTTTGCAGAAACTTGATCAATGGCAGGATCTGAAATTCGGAGTTTTGTTGCATTGGGGGCTTTATTCCGTTCCGGGAATCGTTGAGTCATGGTCGATCTGTTCCGAAGATCAAGACTGGATTCCGCGTGACAGCACGATGGAATACAACGCATATAAGCAATGGTACTGGGGACTGAAAGACTCGTTGAACCCGACGCAGTTCGATCCCGAACAGTGGGCTTCGGTATTTCAGAACGCCGGAATGAAATATGCGATTTTCACGACCAAACATCATGACGGATTCAATATGTTCGACACGAAGCAGACCGACTTCTCGATCGCTAACGGACCGTTCGGTTCGGATCCGCGCGCAGACGTCGCGGCTCATGTGTTTGAAGCGTTTCGCAACCGGAACTTCATGACCGGAGCTTATTTCTCAAAACCCGACTGGCATTGCGAGTATTATTGGTGGCCCCGTTACGCGACGGCTACCCGCAACGTAAACTATAAAATCGCCAACCACCCCGAGCAGTGGAAGAAATTCCAGGATTTCACCTACCGTCAGATCGAAGAATTGATGACGGGATATG
This sequence comes from uncultured Bacteroidales bacterium, assembly GCA_947074245.1. GTDB lineage: Bacteria > Bacteroidota > Bacteroidia > Bacteroidales > JAUNSR01 > JAUNSR01. Next base: position 8,946 of record CAMTOW010000043.1, read on the forward strand.
GCGATCTGGATATTCTTTGGCTTGACGGGGGATGGGTTGCCGCGCCGCGTCAGGATATCAAGATGGACAGCATCGCAGCGATGGCTCGTGTGAATCAGCCGGGAATCTTGATCGTAGACCGTACGATTCAAGGTAAATTTGAGAATTATCAGACACCCGAACGTTCGATTCCGGCGACTCAGTTGCCGAATCCGTGGGAAAGCTGTATTACGCTGAGTCATGACTGGGGTTGGGTGCCGAACGCACCGTATAAAAGCCCGGAGGAAGTGATCGCGCTTCTTTCTGAAATCGTGGCGAAAGGCGGATGTTTCCTTTTGGGCGTAGGCCCTACACCGGAAGGAATCATCGAACAGCCGGTCGTAGATCGTCTGGAAAAAGTGGGGAAATGGTTGTCGAAAAACGGAAAAGCGATTTACAACACCCGCAACGCGGAAACCTATTCGGGCGACGGTGTTTGGTTTACAGCCGATAAAGACGGAAAAACCGTTTACGCGATTGTGCCGAAGCCGAAAGACGGGGTGTATCCCGAATACATTGAATGGACAGGTAACGTACCGGTGAAAGGGTCGTCTGTAAAATGGTTGGAAACAGGCCGCAAACTGAAATGGGAAAATCAGGGAGAGACCGTGCGTGTTTATCTGCCGGCTTCGACCGATACGGAAGCGATCGCACTTTCTTTCCGGATCAAAAAATAAACGGAAGATATCCCTTCGCGGATAGGTATATTCGCAAACGCTCAGACCGAGATCTTTTTTCAGATTCGGTTTGGGCGTTTCTTTTTTCTAAAATGATAAGACGGGAGCAACTGTAGTGAAGCCGGCTCGGTAGTGATCGGGAGCGAACTATATTTTGGAGAAAGTAGGTATGATTCAATTCATTGTCTATTTTTGTTCTCTCTCTCATTCATCTCTAAAATCCGAACATCCATGACGCGTATTTTTCTTCTATTCTGTCTGATCACTTTGTTTACCAAATCATTCGCTCAAACCGGCGCTCATTCGCATCGTCCTACGCAACGGATCCGAGGAGTCGTCACGGATGCCGTGACCCGCAAACCGGTTTCGTTTGCTACGGTAACCTATGATACGG